>JASFTE010000101.1:0-10606 GCA_050114035.1 Armatimonadota bacterium
CCAGATCTCGCCTCGTGCCCGGCACTACACACCGTTCCCGACGTCTCCGGCCCGCGGGGGAACAAGTCGCGCCGGCCGGACGCTATCGAAGGTGCCCGGGGCCCTCTCACCGCGTGGCGCGGGCTTTCCAGCACGCGAGTGCCGTTCATGCATGATCCAGCCCGGAGGCACTGACCGCCAGAGAGCGCCCGATGCGGCGCGAGTTGGCCCAACACGCCCTGCCCGCTGGCTGCCCCGGGCGCACGAAAAAAAGCGGAGAACAGAGGAGGAACGGCACCGCAGGTGGCGAATATACTAATACCCGAATCTGAGGAGGGACCATTCGATGTCCACACCAGCCGGCCACGGGCCGGCGGCCATGGGAGGGTACCATCTATGAGACGAGACGGCTTCACCCTGATTGAGCTGCTGGTCGTGATCGCTATCATCGCAATCCTTGCGGCGATACTGTTCCCAGTGTTCGCGAAGGCGCGCGAGAAGGCGAGGCAGACGAGCTGTCTGTCGAACATCAAGCAGTTGGGCCTGGCCTGCCAGGCGTACAGTACAGACTGGAACGAGGAGTTCCCGTTTGCGCATGACGGGCAGAATGATCAGCACTGGCATCCGCTTGTGGCCATCGACACAGACGGAACCCAGGAGGCCAACTACCCGCACGATGACCATGGTGGCAACACCAAGCACCCGATGTGGACCGCTGAGATCTATCCCTACATCAACAACATCGGCATCTACGACTGCCCCAGCGCCATCGAGAACTGGCGCCGGCCGCGGACGAACGCCCTGGGCAAAGACAACGCCGTTGCCTACTGCTACAACGAGGAGCTGGCGGGCCGGCTGGGTGGCATTGACGAGCCCGCCGGGAAGGTGCTCATCTGGGAAATGGGCCGTCGCACGCACTCGGCGCAGGCGCGCGACTACAACGACGGCCCCAACACCATATGGAGCAGCGGCTTCGGCGGGGAGTTCCCGCACAACTGGGGCGACTGGCCCGCAAGGCACAGGGGCGCCCACGGCGACGGGCGCAACCACGTCTTCGCTGACGGGCACGCCAAGTGGCTCGCCGACAAGTGGTGCCGCCCACGGCGGAGTCTGCTCGCCGACGGGCCGTACTAAGCCGGACTGAGCTTAGCATTGCCGGGCGCGCCCGCCGAAGACTGCCCGGGCGCGCCCGGCACGACGGCGACACTGCTCCCATCGGCCCGCAGGGCTGAGGCCGCATCGCAGCATGGGTCTGCGCCGTCGCTAGTCGCGCTGCCCCCCGCCCCGGACCGCTCTCTGTGCAAGTCCAATCTTCCCCGGCATCACACCAGATCTCGCCTCGTGCCCGGCACTACACACCGTTCCCGACGTCTCCGGCCCGCGGGGGAACAAGTCGCGCCGGCCGGACGCTATCGAAGGTGCCCGGGGCCCTCTCACCGCGTGGCGCGGGCTTTGCAGCCCGCGAGTGCCGTTCATGCATGATCCAGGCCGGAGGCATTCACCGTCCAAGGAGTGCCCGATGCGGCGGCACGCACCAGTGCTGATTCTGGTCGTCGTCATCGCCGGGGGCGTCTTTGCCAACGCTCTGGGCGGCGACTTCGTGTGGGATGACAACTACATCATCGGCAAGAACGCCGAGATCCGCGAGTGGCGACGGGCTCTGACGTGCTTTGGCCTCAACTACTGGCTGCGGCTGCGCGCCGATAGCGTCGGCATGAAGTACCGCTCCTACCGGCCCGTGCCGGAGCTCACCTTCGCCCTCGACTACAGCATCTGGAAGCTCAATCCCTTCGGCTTTCACATCACCAGCGTCCTGGTTCACGTCGCCAACTCGGTACTCGTCTACTTGCTCGCATATGGCATCTTCGGCACCAGGCGGGGCGCGGCGTTCTGCGCCGTGCTGTTCGCGGCCCACCCGATCCACGTGGAAGCCGTCGTGTGGGCCAAGGCCCGCTCGGCGCCTCTCGCCCTCCTGTTCATGCTCGCGGCCCTCCTCCTGTACCGGCGGTACGCCGGGCGGTCATCGGGCGCCGCTGCCGCGGCACTGCACGGCGGCAGTCTGGCCGCCTTCGGCCTCGCCCTCGGCTGTAAGGAGTCCGCGATCGTCCTCCCCGTGCTGCTCGCCGTGTATCTCTGGTGCTTCGTGCCTCGGCGCCGGCTGCCGCGGCTCCTCCTGGGCCTCCTGCCCTTCGTGGGCATGGCCGCCGTCTTCTTTGCCGTCCGCGCCGGGCTGCCGCCGAGCCCCTATCCTGTTCTCACCGCCCCCCTGGGCCACCGTCTTCTCACCGCTTTCGCCACCGTCGGCCAGTACCTGCGGCTGCTTGTAGTGCCCGTCGGTCTGTGCCTGAACCACGATTTCGGCATCGTCCGCTGGCCGCATCACCCCTTCATACTGCAGGCCCTCCCATGGGAGCTCCCCCTGGCCGCCAGCATCATAGTCGCATATCGCCGCTCGAAGACGGCCCTCTTCGCCCTCCTCTGGACACTCATCAGCCTGGCGCCCGTCTCCAACCTCATACTCCTTGGCCGCCCCATCGCCGAGCCACGCGCCTACGTCCCCTCTGTTGGCTTCTGCCTGCTGGCCAGCCTGCTGCTCCTGCGCCTTCCTGCGCTGCAGCCCGTGCCATCCGCCCGGTCAGCCCTCCGCAAGCTGTCCTTCGCGCTCTGCGGCCTCCTGGTCGTCCTCTACGCCGGCCTCACCATCGCCAGGAACACTGACTGGGCCGACCACTTCCGGCTCTTCGAGGACACCATAGCCAAGAACCCGCGCAGTGTGACAGCCTACCACAGTCTCGCGCTTACCTACCTTTACCAGGATCGCACCGAGCCGGCGCTGGAGAGTTTCAAGCGGGCCATCGCCATCCTCCCAACGTATCCCGACTCGCTCGAGGGGTTGGCCACAATCTACTTCGACACAGAGCGCTATGAGCAATCGATTCCGTACTACAAGCGCCTGCTGGCCATGTGGCCGACGAACGTGCGCCTCCACCAGCGCCTCGGTCTTGCATACGCGGCCACCGGCGACCTTGGCCGGGCCATGACCGAATTCCAGAGGACGCTGGAGCTTGACCCCGAGCACGCCCCGGCCCAGTACAACCTCGGCCTGGCGTACGTCAAGCTGGGCGACTACGCCAGGGCCACCCCGGCGCTGGAGCGCGCCGTGCACCTGGCGCCCGATGACGAGAAGGCCCGTTACGGCCTTGCGCTCTGCTACGAGAGGGAGGGCGAGAGCGACCGCGCACTGCCCGAGTACGAGGAAGCGCTCCGCCTTCTCCCCGACAGCAGCCCCATATGCCTCGCGACGGCGGAGTGCCATGAGAAGCTCGGCAACCGGGCCGAGGCAATTCGCCTCTACCGCAAGTGCCTCGAACTGGGGGACGATGAGGCCGCGCTGGCACAGCGCCGCCTGGCCCACCTCGGCGCGTTGCCCGCGCCGCGCCCATGAGCAGGCCAATACCGCCACTCCCTGCGCGATTCGCACCACTTCCGCAAGGTCAGGCACACGACGAGCCCGGCAGGTTCGTTGCAGGAATCGCCTCAGAGAGCCGACATCCGTGTGGCGCACGCAGCCTGCCTGCGGCCACCTGGATCGGACACTACCCATGACCCAACGCGCCCTCATCGCCTGGAGCGGCGGCAAGGACAGCGCCCTGGCTTTGCACGAGGTGCAGCGGGCCGGCGAGCCCGATGTCGCCGCCCTGCTGACCACCGTGACCGAGGAGTACGACCGCATCAGTATGCACGGCATACGGCGCGAGCTCCTGGAGCGCCAGGCCGAGAGCATCCGTTTGCCTCTGTTGATCGTGTGGATACCGGGGGGGTGCTCGGACGAGGAGTACGGCACCAGGATGCGAGCGATGCTCGAGGATCAGAAGGCGCACGGGGTGTCGTCCGTCATCTTTGGCGACGTGTTCCTGGAGGACGTGCGCCTGTACCGGGAGGGCAACCTGGGCCAGGTGGACATGCGCGCCGTCTTCCCCCTGTGGCGCCGCGACACCGCGGAGCTCGCGCGCCAGTTCATCGAGCGGGACTTCCGCGCCGTCACCACCTGCGTGGACTCCGAGCACCTCGACCGCGAATTCGTCGGCCGGGAGTTCGACGCGGCGTTTCTGGCCGACCTGCCCGATGGCACTGATCCCTGCGGCGAGAACGGCGAGTTCCACACCTTCGTCTACGACGGGCCCATCTTCCGCCAACCCATCGCCCACACGCTCGGCGACATCGTCCTCCGCGACGAGCGGTTCTGGTATTGTGACGCCCTGCCGTCCAGACCGGGATCACAACGGGGGGACGCACAATGACACTCCGCCGCATCGCCATCGGCTTCGCCGCCTTCGCGCTCATCCTCGGCGTCCTCGCCATGATCCTGCGCGCCCGGCTCAAGCGCCCGCCACTCCCGCCCATCGTCGTCACGCTGCCGGAAGTGCCGGAGGACAATGGCTACGACGACTTCCTCACCGCGGTGGAGACCTACGTTGACACCGGCGTGGACCTCTCCACGGAGCCCGGCGTGCCGATCACAGCGGGGCAGCGGGACGCCCTCACACAGAATCAGCCGGCCCTGGCCGAGCTGCGCGGCGGGCTCCGGAAGGAGTGCGTGGCGCCGCCTGCTCCTGCACCGTCCCAGGCGTCCACGGACAGGATGTCGGTATTCCGGACCCTCACCCGACTGCTGGTCGTCGAATCGCGCCTTGCCAGCGACGACGGCCGCTGTCGTGACGCCGTGCCGCCCCTGCTCGACGGCCTTCGGTTCGGCGCCCGGCTCGAGGCTGGCGCCGACATCATAGGATGGCACGTGGCCCGCGCGGTCCAGTCCATTGCGCTGCGCGAGCTGCGGCGACTGGCGGACTCAGGGCAACTGGACGCGGCCGACCTCACCAAGCCGCTTCAGCTTCTCGCCCAGCTCGAGGCCAACGCGCCGCCCATCCCGCAGATCCTCGAGGCCGAGTGCCGCACCGCTGCTGCCAACGCCGCGTCGCAGGCCTCAAGCCCTTCAGCCCGCGTGGCACGCCTGGACCCGGCAAGTATCCTGCCAGCGCTGCGGAGGGAGCGGGATGCGGCCATCCGCCTCTCACGCAAGCCCTACGCCGAGGTGAAGGCCACCATCGAGTCGCCTCCCCGCCGCCTGACGTTCTCACCCCGCGCGGTGGTGGCTCGCATGACGGGGGAGACCTACCGGAGGATGGTGCCGTCTGATTTCAGGAGGCGCTCCGAGCGCCGCGGCGCGCAACTCCTCCTCGCCGTCGAGCTGTACCGCCTCCAGCACGGGAGACTCCCTGAGTCCCTCACTGACCTGGAATCCCTCCGCATCCCCGGCGTGGAGCTCTCCATCATCGATCCCCTCACCGAGCAGCCCTACATCTACCGCGTCCAGGACGACGACTACTTCCTCTACAGCATCGGCATGGACCTCAAGGACGACGCCGGCGCCAAAGAGAGCTTCCGCGCCAACAAGCCCGGCGACATCCTCTTCCACACGCCCCCCAAGCAGTAGGGCGCCAACCGGCAGCGAAATCAACTTTCTCAATATCCCTATTGACTTTTATCACTTTTGAGCGTACTATATTCCAAATAATCGATACGGGATCAGGAATGAGCACCGATTGGCACCAACTCACCACCCTCACCCAGGGCAAGCCCATTGTCGTAGAGCGCGTGCGGCTGGCGGGGACGGAGGTCCGCATCGAGGGCGAGTTCGAGCCCCCGCCCCTGGCCCGGCTGAGGGCCGAGGATCAGGTATTCGTCATCGCCTTCGTCCGCGCCCACGGCTCCATCAAGCAGATGGAGAAGCTATTCGGCGTTAGCTATCCGACCATCAAGAACCGCCTGAACCGCATCTCGGGGCAGCTCGAGTTCGTCGAGATCGACACCGGCCCGCCCGCCGGCGAGGTGCTCGAGCGGCTCGAGCGCGGCGAAGTGACGGCGCAGGAAGCCCTGGAGATGTTGAGTGGATCATGATGTGGCCACCGAGCATCCTGTGGCTGCGCGTTGTGGACGATGGGCAGAGGAAGATCCGCCTCTGGCTGCCGCTGTTTCTCTTCTGGCCCATCCTGCTGCTGCTCGCCATCGCCCTGCTGCCCATGGTCCTGCTCGTCGCCCTCATCTGCCGGGGCCTCCGCGGGGCTGGGCGAGCGCTGCTGGGCGCCTGGTATCTGTACGCCACCGTGTGCAGCCTGCGGGGCCTCACCATAGAGGTGTCGGGCGAGGGTGACGAGGTGCTCGTATCGGTGCGATGACCGCCCGCCGGACCAACGGAGGAACACAAATGAGCGAAGATCGTCGGCGTATTCTGGAGATGCTGGCCGAGGGGAAGATCAGCGTGGCGGAGGCGGACGAGCTGCTGACCGCCTTCGAGGCGCGCGAAGCCGGGGACCAGCCCCCTCCGGAAGATGGCAGCGCGGCCCTGACCGTCCCGTCGAAGCCGCGGCCCAAGTACCTGCGGGTGCTGGTCGAGCCCACCGAGAACAACCCGAAGGGCGACCGGGTGAACATCCGCGTGCCCGTGGGCCTGCTGCGGGCCGGCGTCAAGCTGGCCTCCGTCATGCCCGGCGAGACGCAGGGCAAAGTGGGCCTCGCTCTGAAGGACAAGGGGATCGACCTCGACATGAAGGGCCTGACCTCGGAGCAGGTGGACGACCTCGTCGAGTGCCTCGCCGAGCTGACCGTGGACGTTGACAGCGACAAAGAGAAGGTGCGGATCTTCTGCGAGTGAGATGGGCGGACGTCCCACCGCCCCCTACCGCAGCGCGCTTACGCCGCCGCCCTTGAGGGCGCGGTCGATCTCTTTCTGCACCGCCGACTGCGTCACCATGGTGGTGTCGCCGGGGGTCTCCTGCACGAGGATGCCGTGGGCGGCGCCCCACTGCACGGCGTCCGCGGGGCCGAGGCCCGACATGAGGGCGGCCGCGACGCCGGAGACGAAGGAATCGCCGCCGCCCGTCCGGTCGGCGATCTCGATGTTCTCCCGCACCGCCGCCTGGTGGACCGTGTCCTCGGCCGCATCGTACAGCACCGCGCCCCAGTTGATCCGGTCGGCCGAGAGGGCCCCGCGAAGCTGCGTCCCGATGAGCTTCAGGTTGGGGTAGTCCTGCGCCACCTCCCGCAGCATCGCCGAGTACGTCTCGAGCCACACATCGAAGGGCGCGTCAGGCGCGAGCTCCTCGATCTCGTACCCGAGCGCATCGTCGAAGTCGCCCTGGTTGCCCACGAGGAAGTCCGCGTGCGGCGCGATGCGCCGGTTGATGTCCCGCGCCCGCTCCCTGTCCGGCTCGACCTTGGAGCGGTAGTTGAGATCGAAGGAGCGGAACGTGCCGTGCTTCCCGGCCGCCTCGACGGCCTCGATGGCCAGTTCCGAGGAGGTAGGCGAAATGAGCGTATAGATGCCGCCCGTGTGGAACCAGCGCACGCCGCCGCCGAAGAGTGCCTCCCAGTCCACATCGCCCGGCCCCAGCTCCCGCACGGGCGTGTGCGCGCGATAGTACTCCGTCACCGACGGCAGCGCGCCCTTGGCCGACCAGGTGAAGTTGATGCCGTTATGCAGCGTCCCCTTGGCGTCGGTGCCGTACTTGCCCTCGCCGCTCGTGTTGAACCAGATGATGTGGCTGGTGTCCACGCCCATCTCGCGGAGTTGGCCCTCGATATTGCGCCCGATGCCGTCGTCCACCAGCGCAGTGACCACCACCGTCCGGAGCCGGAAGGCGTACGCGAGCCCGGCCGCCACGTTCGTCTCGCCGCCGCCCTGCCAGATGCGGCCACTCCGCGCCCGCGCCGTCGGCACGTCGCCCGGATCGATCCGCATCATCACCTCGCCCAGCGACACGGCATCGTACGCGGCGGCGTCGGCGCTCTTGATATTCAGATCGGCCATCGATTCGTCCCTCCGTGTGGCGCAGGCATCCGCGCCTATCGCGCGTTCTCCCATGCGCCCATGTCGGGCTCCGACCCTGGCGGAGCCGGCCGCGGGTCGCCCTCGACATCGTGCGGCAAGAAGGAGCTGGCTCCTCCGACAAGTTGCGGCAGGTAGGACCCCGCGCCAATGCACGGGCTGTCGTCACGCAGCCGGTAATCGCCCCCGGCGGCATCGACGAATCTCGGGTCCGCCGCGATGTTGCCCACCTGGTCATGCGCCCGAGCCGGCACGCCCCCCTCGATGCAGCAGTGCGCAGCGGTCGGCTCACTCTCGCCCACCAGGTCGAAGCTCCTCCCGTTGCCCCAGACGATGGAGTTGGCGACGAACGGCAACGCACCCGTGCATCGGATCCCGCTCTCCGTCGCCCCGGTGACCGTGCAGCCGACCATCCTGACCTGCGCCGAGCCTTCATGCACGTCGATGGCCCGTGCACCGTCGGCGATCACCGCGACGTTCGACAGCTCCACATCCACGCCGAAGATGGAGAGAGCGTTGGTCCGGACTCCTCGGATCCGGATCTCCCTCGTCGGTCCGGTCCCGCCCGGCGAGCCGACGTTGATGCCGCCATCGAACCGGCCGGACATGACCACGTCGGCCACGGTGCCACTGAGCGAGACCGGAGCGTCAGAGTAACACTCATGGAGCCGAATGTCGCGGGTCACGTTGGTCTCCGTGAGGCTGTTGATGCGCCAGCCCACCCCCGTGACGCCGCGAACGCTGCAGTTGATGAAGTTGATCCTCTCGGTGATCTCGGTCTCGTACCCATCATGGTTCCGGACGCCGAAGCCCTTGCCGCCGGCATTCTCCACCGAGCAGTTGATCACGTCCACGTACTGGGCGCCGTCCTCGATCTCCCACGCCTCGTCCCGCGTGCCGGGCAGCCCGCCGTCGCGCTCGTTGGGCGCGTCGAGGGCGTGGCAATCGATGAAGGCGATGGAGGTGCACCCGCCCGAGACGCCGTCGCCGCTCGCGTCGAAGGCATCGTTGTGCCACTGCGTGGCCGTGCAGCCTATGGCGACGCACCGCGCGCAGCCCTTGCCGAAGGTCATGCCCACAAAGCCGCGCTTCAGATGCACGTCGTGGACCGCCGCCCCGGTCGCATAGTCGAAGTCAATGCAGCGCGGGCTGCCCGCCTCGGTCTGCGCCCAGTAGTTGCCGTCGATGGTCAGCCCGGTGATGGTGACGCCGTCCACGGCCAGCTCTTCCGTCCCGACCACCTCGATGACGTCCACGACGGCATTGTCACCGGCGTGATCCGCCAGCTTGATAGTCGCCCCGTACCCGCGCAGTTCCACATTGCTCCCATCGATCCGCAGCGTCCTGGTGACGATGTACTCCTGCTCGGTCGGCGGGAACAGCACGACGCCTCCGCCGGCGGCCTCAGCCGCATCGATGGCGCCCTGAATCGCCGCCGTGTCGTCGGTGACGCCGTCGCCGACGGCTCCGCGCTCTCGGACGTTCACCTGCAGCAGAGCCGCCGCCGGCTGCCCCGCGGCCGCGCAGAGCACAAGCGTCAGCGCGATGGTCGTTTGCCGCGTCCATGTATCCATCATGCCGCCTGCCGCGTGGGCCTGTGCCCTCTCAATCCTCCCGCCTCGGCCACAGCACGAAGTCCGTCCCGGCGTCGCGCCCCCCTCCGGCCTTGCCTCTCTCTCCGCCGTTGTCCTCACCGTCGGGGCCGACGCTGTACAGCACGTACCCGTCGTCTCGCACACTGTAGACGAACTGCTGACCGGAGAATGGGTCCTCCAGTTGCGTGGGCGAGAGCCCCTTGAGCTCGTCGAGCCCTGCCGGGTAGCCGCCCTGCTTCTGGCGCAGCAACTCCAAGTGGATCATGATTCGCACGGCGCGCCACCGGCACTGGAGTGCCGCGTCGTGGAGGAGCGTCCTGGTCGAGACCGGCGCCAACACCAGGGCGTCCCACTCTGGGAGCCCCTTGGGCTTGTCCGGTATCTTGTCGCGGATCTGGTAGTAGGGATGCGTAGACAGCTCCGCGATGGCTGCATCCCACGCCTGGAGGCTCGGCAGGTATCGCCTGATTAACTCGTTCGCGGCTTTGTCGGCCTTGCGCGTCCCCAGGAGTGGAAGCTTCGGACGGCCGGGGGCCAGCAGCTCCCAGAACTGCTTCGCACTAAGCTTGAGCGACCCCGGGCCCTGGCACTGGTAGTCGAAGGCGATGGTCTCGCGGAGGGGAACGCGCTGCGCCTCGAGCTCGCCGAGCGAGGCCAGGAGCGATTGCAGGGCACTCGCCGTCAGTTCGTCACCCGCCACCAGCGCCGCCAGTTCGGCCAAGGCCGACTGCTGACAGGACTTGGCACAGAGCCACTGAGTCGTCTCGCCCCCTCGGGGCAACTGCACGGCGAGCCGTAGCGCCTGCAGGAGATCCGGAATCGCCTCATCGGGATTCCCGTTACTGGCACTGATCATCGCCTTCAGGCATAGCAACCGGACAAACTGGCGCGATACCGCAAGCTCAGGGAACAAGGTCCACGGCGTGGCCTCTCGAGGGTACAGCCATTCCATATCAAGGATCAGTGTGAGCTCGTCCAGGTTGGCCCGGTTCGCCTCAACTACACGAGCGATTGCCGCCAGATCGGCCTCAGTGGGGGATTGCCTCGTCCGGCTGGGCAGCAGGTCCGAGAGGTCCGGTATCTGCTTTGCATGCTGGAGCTTCTCAGCCAGCCGCTCAAAGTGCACGTACCCATTCGGCTCGGGCTG
>JASFTE010000102.1:0-10530 GCA_050114035.1 Armatimonadota bacterium
CGTGAGCCGGCCGCAGCGCGCCGTGGGCCAGTGGAAGTGACCTCAGATGACAGCGGCCGAAGGGCCCAAGACGTGCAGCATTTGCGGAGAGAGCCCCAGACACCGGCCTGCCGGCCTCGGGTTCTGTCCCAAGTGCGACAAGCATGTCTGCATCGATTGCTGGCTGGGAGAGGGCGACGAACCCCTCTGCCCACGGTGCCTCCGCGCCTTGGACGAGAAGCGAAGGCCTCTCTCCCGAGCGCTGGTCGAGTTGCTTCTCTGGCGCTGGTGGGACTGGTGACCCTGGTGCGGATGAGCCGGAGCCCACCCTACCCTCCGCTCACCCTCACATAATGCGCCGCACTCCTCCCGGACGCCAGCTCCCGCGCCCGGCGAACATCTGCGCCGCGAAGCTCTCCAGCATCGCCACGTCGCTCCGCACCGCCCGCACCCGCAGCAGCGTCGGCCCCAGCGGCTCCACCACCTCCCGCACCAGCCGGGCCTGGGAGCGCATGTATCCCTGCCTGCATGCCGTTAGGACCTTTGGTTGCGGCTCCGCCGCGCTGTGCTCTCGGTGCTCTCCGTGGCCCATCCGTTGCCGTGCTCATTACGAGCCCGCCGCGCATCATCCCTTTATCTCGCCCAATACCGGGAAGGGAACCCCCACTCCCCCGGCGCACCCTCTGCGTGCCCACCCATGCCAACGGGAGGAGAAGAACAGCCATGAGTACCCCGATTCTCGCCGTCACTGCCGCCTCCGTGCTCGTCTTCGCCGTCACCGCCGGATGCGCCCAGGAGTGGCCGCAGTACCCCACCAACCCCTTCGTCATCAAGACCGACGCCCCGCCTTACCAGGAGAGCGAGGGCGGCATCATCGTCGCCGACCTGGATGGCGACGGCCACATGGACTACCTGCTCACCCGCTACGACTATGTCGGCGCCTACGCTAGCGACGGCAAGCAGCTCTGGGCCACACGCATCCCCGTCCGCATCGGCGGCCAATCGGAGTCTCAGGGTCTCCCCGGCCACCACGGCCCCGGCATCCAGGCCAGCGACATAGACGGCGACGGCGCCACCGAGGTCGTCTTCCTCACCCAGGACAGCACCATCCACATCTGCGACGCCGCCACCGGCCGCCAGAAGTCCACCGCTCGCCCGCCCGTCCCCGACGGCGCCGAGCGCTGGGAGCTCGCGGTCATCGCCAACCTCCGCGGCGCTGGCGACCGCGACCTGATCCTCCAGGCCACCAACGCCAAGGGGTATCGCATGGGCCGCTACCTCGCCGCCTACCCCGCCGACGCGCTCGACGGCGAGCCGCTGTGGCAGACGGACCAGTACCTCGGCTGCGCCCACAACGGCATCCGCATCGCCGACATCGATGGCGACGGCCGCGACGAGGTCCTCGGCGCCACCGTGATCGACCACGACGGCACGCTGCACCGCGTCGTCCCCGTCCGCGGCCATCTCGACTCCATCTTCGTCTACGACGTGCTGCCGGACCGCCCGGGCCTGGAGATCGTCAGCCTCGAGGAGGGCGGCGGCAGCGAGGGCAACCGCGTCTTCCTCTCCGGCAAGACGGAGCTGCTCTGGGAGACGCATTTCCGGCACCAGGAGCCCCAGAACGCCGCCGTGGGGCGATTCGACCCCTCGCGGCCGGGCCTGCAGATCTGGTGCCGGAGCCGCTACAACGAGCACCAGAAGCCCTTCGTCTTCGACGCCGCCGGCAAGCTCATCGCCGACTGGGAGATGGACGACGTGGCCCCCGAGGGCTGGACGCTCCGCGGCGTCGAGACCATCTCCGTGATCGACTGGACGGGCGAGACGAAGCAGCTCGCCGCCGCCAAAGAGCGCCACGAATCCGGCGACATCTGCATCTTCGACCCCATCACGGGGGAGTTCATATGGCACGCGCCGGAGGCGACCGACCGCCTCTACGTGGCCGACGTCTCAGGCGACTGGCGCGAGGAGCTCATCGTCGTCGCCGGCAGCGAGATCCACATCTACCACAACGAATCCCCCAACCCCCGCCCCAACCAGCCTCGCCTCTGGCAACAGCAGCATTACCGGCGCTCCAAGATGACCTGGAACTACTACTCGCCGTAGGTCTTCATGCCGCTCCCACGCATGTGTAGCCGAAGGAGGGAGATGAGAAGCCGAAAATCGGTACAACCCTTTCTGCCAGAATGTGCAACTAATGGTATGGAGCGGAAATCGTTGGTTGTGCGGAGTGACGGGTCCGAGCTCCTTGGGTGATGGAGGGAGAGCGACGGTGGGCATGTGGGAGGAGAACGATGTCGGGCAAGCAGGGACGCCCGGCGGCGGCCGCGACGGCGAGGGACGGAGCCTGACGAGGTCACTCGAGGACATCGGACTATCTCCCCGCCAGGCTGAGATCCTGCACTGCCTCGCCGCGGGCCTCTCGCAAGAGGATATCGCGACGCAGCTTGGCATCGCCGTAGGCACCGTAGGAGCACATTGGAGAAGGCTGTACGACAAGCTCGGGGCGGGTAATCGTGTTGAGGCTGTGGTGCGTGCCGCCGGGATCGGGCTCATTCATCTACCGGAAGCCGGGAATACGGGCGCGTAAACAAATCCTTACATTGACAAGATGCGGTAGCCGTGCTATCAGAATACGCAATCAGCCACCGCCGTGACCCAATGGGCTGCTGGCGGCGTTGAGAGGCTGTGCCCTTCGGTTGACCGCCGGCGTCATGGGGGACAGCACCTGAGGAGTAAGGAAGACAGGCAAACACTGAAAGGCTGCGTTACCCGTATCGAGAAGCGAGTACGAAATCTGAGGTCGGATTCATAGCAATCGCGGAGTCTGCTCGCATGCTGGACTGGATGCCTGGGGTGGGTGCTATGAAAGGGAAACCTCAAGGGAAGCCCAAGCACAGTGTCGGCCTCGGCGCTGCAGCTTGGGCTGTTCGTTCTTAGGGTCGGCGAGATTGCCGGGAGTGCGGCCGGGCACGGCGACGGATACAGGCCAGTCCAGGAAGAGCGGGCGGGCGGGCTTTCGCCCACGAACTCGTCGAGACAGTGCACCGCAGAGGCTATCGCCTTGCTTCGGGGCTGCATACTGAGCCAGTAACAAATGTTACAGAAAAGTAACGAATCGGCGGGCAGGAAGTGCGGAGGGGCCGGCCAACTATGGAAATAGAGTCAGTCTGGTCCCCGTTGTCCGGACGGGCCGCGGGACCGCCACAGGAGGACTGCCCCCTGTGAAGTCCGAGGAAATGGACGCTCTGATCGATGGTGTTGCAGCGGCGGTCGTCGCCAGGCTGGAGGAGCGACGGAAGATCGCGGCCATCGCGGAGTACGTGATCGCGGAGATGGAGCGGCGGCAGGAGAGTAGGGCGAATCCTGGTTCGGATGATGCTGAGGCCGGGGAAGAGCCGGGGCGTCCGGAGGAAGAGCGCAGTGGAAAGCAGTGAGGTACGGCTGAGCGAACTGGATGTTGATGTGCTGGCCGCCCGGATCGCGCGGCGGTTCGAAATGACCTGCGGTGCTCCTGCGTTCGGTCTTGTGGACATGATGCTGACTCGCGACTGCAACCACCGGTGCGATTACTGCTTCGTCCGCAGCAAGCGACCTGAGCGCATGACATGGGAGACCGCGAAGGCGACGGTCGACTTCTTCCTCAAACAACCGGGCCCACCGCGCGACAACGGGTACCAGATACTGTTCTTCGGAGGCGAGCCACTGCTGGAGTTTGATCTCATCCGCCAGATTGTGGACTACACGGAGTGGCTGCAGGAGCGTACGGGTGTACCGTTCCGGTACTCGATGACGACGAATGGGACATTGCTGACCGAGGGAATGTGTTCCTTCTTCCGGAGTCACCGAATCGCCTACCTGCTTAGCATTGACGGTGACAAGGAGACGCACGATGCTCACCGCAAGCTCCGTGGCGGCGGAAGCTCGTACGACCTGATGCTTCCCGACCGGTTCCGAATGGCCAAGCAGCACCAGCCCTGGCAAGGCACCCGCATGACTGTCCGCCCGGACACCGTCCGGCGCCTGGTCGATAACGTGAAGCACTTGCACGCGCTGGGCATGAACCAGTTCCTGATTGGCATAGCCACTGGGCTCCAGTGGAGTAGGGACGACTTCGTCGAGTACGAGGCCCAACTTCTGGCGCTGATGGACCTCCACCAGGAGATGCGCGAGCGGAAGCGACCCTTTCGCATGACCCTGTACGAGAAGGACCTGCGCTCGCCGCCCGGCACCTCGACGAACACGTGGGGGTGCGGCGCGGGGAGGGGACGAATGGCGGCTGATCCGGGCGGCAACATCTACGGATGCGCCAAGATCGCAGGACTGGATCGCCCGGAGCTGCTGCGAGACCAGTGCTTAGGCAACGTCTTCGAGGGCATCACGCATCCCGACCGGCGCGCCATGGTCGCCGACAACACAACCACGCACCGGCCGAAGTGCGTGCGGTGCAAGTACCGGCACGACTGCGGAGGAGGATGTCCGGCCACAAACCTCGAGGCCAGCGGTTCGATCTTTGATCCTGCGCCGGAGGAATGCATGATCATACCGGGCATCATCAACATTAGGAAACGGCTGTTCGCGGATGGGCCAGAGCGTGACAGAGGATAAGGAGGGAACCGAGCATGCGCTGGTGTAGACTCGTCATTCCTGTGCTTGCAGGCGGACTGCTGGTAGCGACGCTGGTGGCCAGCGGCACCCGAGAAGGCGACATCGCCCGGGTGCACCTGACCGGGATTGACGTGCGCTGTGTCGCACAAGATCCACAAGGGACCATCTGGATCGGGACGGCGCGCGGTGCTTTCGTACTTGCCAGAGGGGATGTGCAACCGCGGCCCTTGGCGGCCGAGGCCCTGGCCGGGGCGGTGATCAACGACATCGTCGTGCAGGAGAACGGCGCCGTCTGGTTCTGTACCGAGAAGGGAGTCGTCCGTCGCGTTGCCGACAACATCACGGCGATCAACACGCTGGAGATCCCGGTGCACGAGGCCCGGCAGGGCGAGGCGTTGCACGAGCTGGGCAGGGTCGTCTGCGGGGCCGCCATCGGCGAATCTGTGTTCTTCGGCACCCCGAGAGCCATTGTCCAGCATTTCCCATTGGGGGGCACGTGGCTGGCCCGCACGAGGCACGTGGAATGGGGCGTGTTCGAGGGGGCCATCGAGATCGAGCTGGCCCCACTCCGCGGTTGCCGACAGATTGAGGGGGATGCGCAGGGCACCCTCTGGGCGGTGACGGACGACGGCCTGCTCAGCGCCAACACGCGGTGGCGCGGTCCAGTTGGGGCAGGTTGGTGGTGGCAGACGGGCTACGAGTCGTTGGGCGACGGGGACGACCGAGTCGTCGTGCACTTCCGCCAGTTCATGGCCCGCCCGCCGGAGTTCAGGGGGGCAGAGGATCCGCTCTACGGCGTGCCGGGCGCTATCGCGGCCGACGCCTCGGGGTCGATCCGCATTCTGGCCGCGGATGGGCACATTCTGAGGTCGCCAGACATCCCGGACCTGGCGGCTGGCCGCGTGTGGAAGACCTGGTCCGTATTCCCTGTCGCGGCAATGGCCGGCCAGCCTCGGTCAACGCTTCGGAGGGCCCATGCCCTGGCGTACGCAGGCGAGTGGTCGGCTGCAGCCGCCTCCAGGGCGGACGGCAGGGCCGTTGTGCTGCTCCGGCGGGCACCGCGGGAGGGCTTTGCGCCGAAGTGGGTCGCTGATGCGCCTACCAAGATACACGACCTTCTCCTGACGAGAAGAGGGCGCGTCCTCGTCGCGACATCCTCTGGATTGGTCGACCTAGCGGGTCTCTAGAGTCTGGGCCGCAGGCGGAGAAACTGAAGAGGAGAGTGGGCACGATGCCAGACAGAGAGAGCATTGGCGAAACCGGGGAAACGGAGGAGGATCGGCAGGAGCAAGCGCCGTCCGAGGGGAGAGGGACCGACCGGCGTGGATTCTTGCGCCGGGGTGCCCAGGTGGCTGCATTGTCGCTGTTCGGGACCATGAGCCTTCATGAGGTCATCGAGCAGGTACTGCTAGAGGCCGGCGAGAGGCACCATATCATTCGCGCTGGGAGCAAGGTCGCGAGGGCGATCCGAGGGTCCTGGCAGAGCGCGGCGGCCGACTTGAACTTCTGCGGAGAGAACACAGGCATGGAAAAGAAGTACTTCTGCGATACTGGGAGCCACGACTGCCAGTATCCGCCGACGTACGTCTGCGACCCGCCCTTCTCGTGCCCCAGCGCTTACAGCGTGTGCGTAGACCCCGGCAACGTGGACATCTTCGAGTGCGAGACGTTTGAGTGTCACCACGACTACGACTGCGACGCGAACCTGGACTTCCAGTGCCGCGAGTTCACCTGTACCGACAACGACGAAAACGAAGACTTCGACTGCGGAGCGAGCCATATCTTCCACTGCCATGAGACACACGAGTGCGACGACTTCGACTGCGTCGCCGACGGGCAGGTAGGCTGCCACGATAAGCCCTCCAAGGGCTACTCACACGATGAGGTGGGGGATTTCTGGTGCGAGGGCAAGGAGGGGGGGGATGCCTTCGACTGCGAGGACTTCGACTGCGGGGGCGTCGAGGATTTCGACGAGTTCGACTGCGATGACCACTTCCACTGCAACGAAGATGGGGGCGACGGGCACTTCTACTGCGATCAGGAGATAGATAAGGGCTTCGACTGCAACGAAGGGGCGGACTTCGACTGCGGCGGCAATTACAGCTACTGTGGCATGTGAGGCCTGTCGGCCTTCAGGGCTGGTCGGGGGCCCTCTTCGTCTTGTCCGGTGGGGGGTGAGGACGCGGGCCTTGTGCCGAGTGCGTACGTTGCGGCGCCCGTGGGCGCGGCCGCGGTAGGCCCTGAGAACACAGCGGCAAGCGGAGAGTCACGGGCCCGGTTGCGCGGCGGGCTCTTCTGTCCGTCGCTTTCGGCCTTCAGCGGGGAGCGTCGTCGCCTGCGCCATGGCCTTTGGGCTCGTGTCGATCGTGGCTGTCCCAATCCGAAGGTACCCAAGCAAACAAGGACACTCTGGGGGTGTTGGCGCTATGCTCGTGGCGGTGGCATGGCTTGCGGCTGTTGGCGTGACGCAGCCATGGCCCGAAGCAGACACGCTCATTGTCGATGGCATGGAGGGGCGCGTGCACGCGCGCTGGGCCGGGGCGGGTATGGCGGTTGTTGGGGAGGCCAAGGAGGGCGCTCAGGCGCTGCGGTGGGAGGTGGAGGGGAGTATTGCCTCGTCGCGGATCCCCCACGACTGGAGCGAGCTCGATCGGCTGGTGATGTGGATGCACTCGGAGGCGGCCGGGAATGCTGTCATCGCTCTGGTGCTCACCTCAGACCGCGACGATACGCCCCCCGAGGACTACTTCATCACTCACATCCCCATTGACTGGGAAGGATGGCGCAAGCTGGAGCTCCCCTTCCGCGCCTTCCGGCGTGTCGGCACGCCCGCCGGCTTCGGCAAGATAGACTCCATCGCCTTCCATGCCAGCGGCTGGGAGACGGTCCAGCGGCCGGGGACGATTCTCACCATCGATGCGACCACGCTGCGCGGTTCGGCTCGCGGCGAGGACCTCATCGTCAGCGACATGGAGGAGGACATTGCCGGGTGGGACGGGCTGACGCCGGACCCGCTGGTGGTGAAGGAGGGGCAGCAGTCGGGCGCGTGGCTTGACACGATGCCACAGCTCGGTGTGCAGTGCGAGCAGATACCGGAGGACTGGAGCGACTACGACTACCTCTGCTTCTGGATGCATTGCGCTGTCGTTAACGGGGCGCAGATCACGGTGCTGGTGAGCTCGGAGAATCCGGAGACCGAGGGTGAAGACTACTGGCGGGCGAGGCTGTTCATGGACTGGGAGGGGTGGCGGCATATTGCGATACCGCTGGCCGGGATGTGGGCGACCCGGGAGCCGGTGGGGTGGGATCACGTGACGCGGCTGCGCCTATCGTCGCACTGGGGGGCGGAGCCGAAGCCCGATACCCAGGTCCGCATTGACGATGTACGTCTGACACGGACGCCTCCGGCGGGAGCTGGGCCGGAGCTGGGGGTCATCGACGACTTCGAGGGTCCCCTGTGGCTGTGGGAGACCGAGATGACTCGGGAGAGCGAGTCGGCCCGCAGCGGACGGTCCTGCGGGAGATGGACCGATGTGTCGATGAAGCCTGCCCGCCGACTGGCGCGGCCCGCAGTCCGGAACTGGGCCACGTTCGAGGCGCTGCAGTTCTGGGCCCGCACCGATTCTCCACGGCCCGCACATCTGCACGTGAGGGTCCACTCCGAGAACGATCAGACGGCCAAGAGCGACTACTGGCGCTGTGGGGACCTCGAGGTCCGCGCCGGAGCGTGGCACCAATTCACAGTGCCGCTGGCGCGGATGGTCCAGATCGGGGCCCCACGGGGGTGGGAGGACGTGGAGGCGCTGGAGTTCGCCGCCAGCGAGGCGACCGTGAACGCCCGGGCACAGATATGGATCGATGACGTGGGGCTTGTAGCGCCCGCCCTGGAGTTGGTTGATGCTGGCATAAGGCGGATTGGGCCGAACCGGCTGGCTTGGGACTTGATGGTCAGGAACCGTGGGGACGAGGAGGCGCAGGTGCGGACAGAGGTGCAGGCTGATCATGCTCGAGGCCTCGCACTATCGCTCCTCCGCCCGGCGCCGGCGCTGATCGGAGCCGGAGTCCAGGAATCGATCACGGTGGAGGCCACGCTGACCGACGACGTGCTTCGCGCGCCTCGGCAACTCTCGGGACGCCGCGCTGCGGTGAGTGTTGCCCATGCTGACGGGACCGATGAATGCAAGGTGATCTCCCCGGCGCTGGCGTTCTACTTCGGCTGTCTGGAGCCAGCAGCACATCCGCGGCTGTTCTACTCTCAAGATGATCTGCCGGCCCTGCGACAGAAGCTGAAGAGCGGTGCGCTCGCGGCCTCCTGGGATAGCTACTTGCAGGAGCACGACCCGACCGAGGTTGGATCGGGCAGCGGCTACAGCCTGCGTTGGGGGCTGGATGCCGCTGCCCTGTTGTACCAGCTAACAGGGGACGAACCCTATCGGACGGCTGCGCACGAGCGCCTGCGGAGGCTGTTGAGCCAACATAGTGGCCCGGACGCTCGCGAGACGGAATTGGCCGATCTCTATTCGGCGCTTACAGCGCGGGTGCTGGGCGCCGCTTACGACTGGCTCTATCCGGAGCTTGACGTTGAAGAGCGTACCGCGTGTCGCGCGGTCATGGCTGAGGCGGGCGTGCAGCCACTGCTGAAGGCACTGGACGGCGGGGCCTGGTATGCCGAGGCTTACGACCGCAATTACTGCGGCATTCTGCATGGCGGTGTCGGTGTGGCGGCTCTCGCTGTGCTGGGCGACGAGCCGATGGCGCCGCGCTGGATCGCGCGTATGTATGAGCAGATCGAGCGCATGCTTGAGTTGGGACCTGAAGATGGCGGATGGACCGAGAGCCCGAACTACTGGGAGTATGGCTTCTCATTTGCCTTCGAGTTCATGGACGCGCTGCGGCGGGCGACTGGGGGCGCCATCGACCTGTTCGAGCATCCGTACTGCCAGCAGACGGGCGCCTTTGGGCTGTACACGCGACTGAGCGATTTCGATGCCGTAACCTTCGGCGACAGCCGCCGGAGGCAGTACGACCGCTCTGTCCTCGTGAAACTCGCCGCGGAACTGGGCTCCCCAGAACTACAGTGGGCCGCACTCAATCGAGAGAGTGCTCTGCGTCACCCCTTTAGCTTCATCTGGTATGACCCGGACGTGCTGCCGCAGCCGCCCACTGACTGGCCGCTTTCGAAGCACTTCCGCGGGATTGACTGGGTGTTCCTGCGCACCGGATGGGGACCGGACGCCACCGTCTTCGCCCTGCGCAGCGGGCGGAGGGACGCACACTCGCACCTGGACGCGAACAGCTTCATCCTGGAGGCCTTCGGGCAGCCGATGCTCGTTGACGTGGGGACCGGCTCGTACGGGTCTGGCTACTTCGACAAGGAGAGCCGCTGGGACGATGCGGCGACTCGAACGGAGTCTCACAGCACCATTCTCATCAACGGCGCCAACCAGATCCCCGGCGAGGACGGCGGCCACATCGCCAAGTTCAGCACGTCGGAGGACTTCGATTACACGCTCGCCGACGCGGCGAGTACCTACGAGGGCGCAGAGAAGGTGCTCCGCCACGTGCTGTTCGTGCGGCCGGCGTACTTCCTCATCCACGACGAGGTCGAGACCCAAGAAGCGGCCGAGGTGGCGTTCTCGCTCTACAAGGACTCCGACGACACCAGGCGGGAGCTCGCGGACGGCAGCGTGGTGTACGACTGGGAGAGGGCCTCGCTCCTCGTCAAGGTCCTGCAGCCTGCCGGCGCCTCGTTCGAGCCGGCCGGGGAAGTCAAGCGGCACCGCTGCGACCGATTGACGCACCCGGAGCAGGCGAGGACATGCGACTTCCTGGTGCTGCTGTACCCGCTCCCGGCCGGCGAAGGCCGCCCGTTGCCGTCCGTCTCCACCCGGCGCGAGGGCGCGGACATCGTCGTTGACGTCAAGCGTCCCGGCGCGACCGACACGA
>JASFTE010000103.1:0-10514 GCA_050114035.1 Armatimonadota bacterium
ACCACATCCTGCGCCGCCTCACGCTGGCGCCCCATCAACTCCCCACCCTCTGCAAGCGCCGCCTGACGCAGCGTCTCTGGCGCCGGCGCCGTCCCCCACAACCGCTCCAAGGCCACAGATACACCCGCATACGAACTCTCCGTGCACAACCGCAGGCACGCGTCCCGCGCCCGACGCGTCAGCAACTCCTGCTCAGGCACTCCCCAGCTCCCCTGCAAGGGGGAAAAACACATGCCCACACCCCACGCACTCGCACCGCTGCCGCGATAAATCCACCTCCCCCATCCGCGTGTACAGCCTCCGACCCCGACGACCCTTGCGCCGCACTTGCTCGTCACCACACTGCGGACACCCAGCCACCTGCTCCTGCCGCTCGTCGGCCAACTGCTGCAATACCTCACCGAACACCTGCGCCGCTGCACCAAATGCCACATCCTCGGCTGCCGACAACGTCTCCACATCCGCCCCCTCGGGTACCTCCAGCGTTACTGTGATTGTGCGCTTGGCCATGGCTACAGCTCCTGGTGTGATGAATGCTCCAACTGCGCCACAGTATAGACCAAACACACACCAACCACAAAACCACCCGCCCCATCACAGGGACCTGATTCTGGATGCTGCCCGCAGACGATTGCGCCGGGGGCCCGGACGTATCGGTGGGTGGGCCATTCCTGGGGCCCGCCGTGCACGGACTTCCGCGGGCAGACAGTGGTCTATTCCTCCTCGGGCGCGAGGCGCTCGACGGCGCGGCGCGCGGCGTCGGCGAGGGAGCCGCCCAGTTCGAGGCACCGTCGGTAGCACCGCACGGCCGCAGCCCCGTCGCCCAGCGCCTCGTAGGATTGGGCCATCGCGGCCCAGCTCTGTTCCCGCTCCGGCTCCGGGCGCACGGCCTCGTGGAACTCCGCCACGGCCTCCCGGTGACGCTCCATCCGGGCATAGACCATACCAAGGGCGTGGTGGGCGGCCGCGTCGTCGAGCCCGAGGCGCTGCGCCTCCCGGAACTCAGCGAGGGCCTCGGGGTATCGCTGCTGCAGAAGACGCACATAGCCGAGGCACTGATGCGCCCGCGGGAGCGTGGGGTCGTAGCGGAGTGCGGCCCCGAGGTGGTCCTCGGCCTCGACGAGCCGCCCCAGCTCCAGGTGCACGCCGCCCAGCCGCAGGTGGCCGTCCGCCCGCGTGGGCGTCGCGAACAGCAGTTGCACGGCGTACAGCTTGGCCTCGTCCGGCCGGCCGGTGAGATGGCACAGGCGGACGAGCTGTTCCAGAGCCGGCTCGTTCTTGGGCCTCGTGACGAGCGAGCTTCTCAAGTGCCGGATGGCGTCATTGGGCCGTCCCTGCTCCGAATAGATGAGCGCCAACCCTCGGTGAGCTGCCCAGCACGAGGGGTTCTTTGCCAGCGTGTCGGTGTAGAGGGTGACATTGGTGCGCCAGTCGCGATTGCGCCGGACGGTCAGCCCCCCGTACACAGCCACGAGCACCAGGGCCAGGGCGGCTGGGAGCGGGGCAACCCACCGGCGGCTGAGGCGAGGCGAGGCGGCCTGGGGGATGCGGGTGAGCGCGAACGCCACCAGCAGGCAGAAGCCAACCGACGGCGCATAGGCGCGGGCTTCGGCGATGGGCCGGCCCAGCGGCAGGAGGTTCGATAGCGGCGCCATGGCCACCACGATCCAGGCCAGGGCGAAGAAGCCAGTCTTCGAGCGCCGGAAGGCGAGCACGGTGGCGGTCACCAGTGCCAGGTCCCACGCGATGGCCTGCAGCACGTCCGGCCGCAGGAGGGTATCCGGCACGGCGAAGGGTTGCACAAGGCACAGTCCCACCGGGAGCACGAGCAGCCGGAGCGACATCCCCACGGTGGTGACGACGGTGAGCACGTGCCCGACGGGCGTGAGGTGCACGAAGGCGCCGCGCTTGGGCATGGTCGAGTCAAGGGCCATGAAGGCGACAGAGACGGCCACGAGTGGCAGCAGGGCCCACAGGGCGCGTCGGCGCGCATCGCGGGGGACGAAGCAGTAGACGTACAGCGCCAGTAGTCCCGGCAGGATGATGGCGGACGCCTTGGCGCCGGCGGCCACTGCCGCCAGAAGCGAGGCGGCGAGCAGATACGCGGGCGATCGGGCCCGCCGCGCCCCCGCATAGCGGACGTAGCAGAACCCGGCCAGCAGCATGAAGAACAGGGCGAGCAGCTCGGAGCGCGCCTTGGCCCACACGACGGCCTCAACGTGCACCGGGTGCGCCGCGAACAGCAGCGCGCAGGTGAGCGCCGGCGCGATGCCGCCCAGGAGTCGGTAGGCGACCAGGTACAGAAGCACACAGTTGGCCGCATGGATGGCGATGCTCACGGCGTGGTAGCCGACGACGTTCCCATCCCACAGGGCCCAGTCCAGCGCGAAGGAGATCTCCGCCACGGGCCGGTACCCCCGCGGGAAGTTCTCCGGGTCGTCGGCCCGAACGCGAAGCCAGTAGCCGCGCGTGAACGCCTGCCACATGGCGGGCAGGCGGCGTATGTGCGCGTTGCTCACGATGATGCTGTGGTCGTCCCACACGAACTCGCTCCGGATGGCGTTGGCGAAGACGCCACCGGCGACGAGCACGACGAGGGCGAGGGCGGCGGCGTGGTGTCGTGCGGAGGGGCTGCTCATGTTGATGCGCCTCGGCTCACTGATGTGTCGCTGGGACCGCGTCCGGCGCCAGGCGCTCCAGGGCGCCGCGGGCCAGATCGGCCATGGGTCCGCTCTCCCCCAGGCACCGCTTGTAACACTCGACGGCGGCCGGCTCGTCGTTCAGGGCTTCGTAGGACTGCGCCATCGCCGCCCAGCTCTGTACCCGCTCCGGCTCGGCCCGCACCGCTTTGCGGTACTCCTGCACGGCCTCCTGGTGGCGATCCGTCCGGGCGTACACGGTGCCAAGGGCGTGATGTGTCGCGGACTCGCCCGCACCCAGGCGCGCCGCCTCTTCGAACTGGGCAGTGGCCTCCGCGTATCGCCCCTGGAGCAGGTGGACGTAGCCGAGCTGGTGATGCGCGCGGGCATGGCTCGGGTCGCAGCGCAGCGCGGCGTTGAGAAAGATACAGCGTGCCGAGGCCGACACGCGCCTCCACGTCGTCGGGCGCCATCCCCAGAGCCATCTCGTACAGCCTCATGGCCTCGTAGGGCAGGTCCTCGTCGGCGCACATCTGGGCCAGCTGCGTCACCGCCCGAGGGTACTCGTAGACGACGGTCGCGGCCGCCTGCAGATGCGGAATCGCCTCGGTCCTCCGGCCCGCCTCGATGTAGTACTTCGCCAGGTGACGGTGGCCGTCAACGCAAGTTGGGTTCTTCTCGATGGTGTCTGTCCACAGAGTGTAGTTGTCGCGCCAGTCCATGTTCCGTCGCACGGTGAGCCCCGCGTAGGATAGCACGACGCAGGCGCCCAGCGCCATCGCCAGCGTGCGGCGGGACGGCCGGCGCCACCGCATCCTGGGCAGATGGCGGATGCCGCCGATGAGCAGGGCCACGAGCAGACAGAAGCCCACGGAGGCAAGATAGGCGCGGCCCTCTCCCACGAGTCGCGGGAGGAACTTGAGATTCGAAATGGGAGCAAGGCCGATGAGCAGCCAGACCAGGGCGAAGAAGGCGACTCGCGAGCGGAAGAAGGCGATGACCGTGCCGGCCAGCAGCACCACGGAGAATGCGAGCCCGAGCAGTGGATCGGGCTCCAGCAGGGAGCCGGCCGTCGGATACCGCGGATGCAGGCACAGACCGACGGGCAGCAGGAGCAGCTTGAGATACCTGCCGACGGTGCCCAGTACGATGAGCAAATGCTCGGACGAGTACGGCTCGTACCGGACCGTGAGCGCCATTGCGGGGACCAGGGAGTCCAGGGCGACAAAGGCGGCGACCGCCCCCACGAAGGGGATCAGCGCCAGCAGCGGCGCCCTCCACCGCTGCCGCGGCAGGAAACACAGTACGTACAGAGCGAGCAGCGCGGGAAGCACCACCGCGGAGGCCTTCGACAGCAGGGCAAGGGCGAAGGCCAGTATGCCGCACAGGTACGCCGCGATGCGCCAGCGAACGCGCGTCTCAGCGTCCAGGGAGCGCAGGTACAGGAACGCCGACGCCAGCATGAGCATGAAGGCGAGGAGCTCCGACCGCGCCTTGGCCCACACGACGGCCTCGATGTGGATGGGATGCGTGGCAAACAGAAGGGCGCACAGCGTTGCCCCCAGCCTGTCTTTGAGAATGCCGAGCACGAAGAAGTACAGCAGCACGCAGTTGATCGTGTGCCAGGACACGCTCGTGATGTGCCACCCGACGGGGTTGAGCCGCCAGATGGCGTACTCCACGGCGAAGGAGAGCTCGATGACTGGGCGGTATGCGCGGCCGCGCAGGCCTCGATCCTCCTCGTAGAGCGTCTGCCAATAGCTCAGCCCGAAGAAGCGCAGCGCGCGGCGCAGGTCCTGTATGTGATCGTTGTGGACGATGACCGGGTAGTCGTCCCAGATGAACTGGCTCCGGAGCGCGTTGACGAAGATTGCGCCGGCGACGACAACTATGAGAGCCAGTGGTGCGGCGTGGTCTCGCATGCCGTGCTCTGCAGCCTTCGAGGTCTTCCCGATGCACACGGCCATCGGTCAAGAAGTACCAACAACGGCGGCGACGCAGATGTCACCGCGTCGCCGCCGGTATGCCCAGTTGCGTTGTCAACGCCGTGGAGCTTACGTCATGGGTCGATGTCCTGCCTACATGTCGTCCGACGCGCAGCGGGTGAGCATGCCGATGTCGGGCTCTCTCAGCCATTTGGCGTGGCCATCGCAGAAGGCGAAGTTGTCGCCGCCGTTGTGGACGTGCTTGTGTTCGTTCTGCGGCCCAGCCAGATACGTTTGCCAATACCAATGCCACGTGCCGACGTGGGGATTCAGGGGCTGATGTACCTTCCACTCCACCAGAAGGATCAAGTTCGCCGGCGCCTGGTAGTCGGCCAACTTGGGGCTCCTCCACCTACCCCAGACATACGGGCCAATGTTCCCCGTCGAGCAACGCCTCCCGCAGATGTCGCACACGCCGCCGGTCCTACTGTCATGCACCTGCCCGCCTCGGGGGACGCTATAGCTGTCCTCCAGCGCCGGGGGAGTGAGGCCGACGAGGTATGTGAGCCTTGTGCTCCAGCTCGGACAGGAGTACAGCCCTCGGTTGCGGATGTATGGATAGATGGCGTTCTCCCAGTTGTAGCAGGAGCTCCAGTGAGTCCCTGCCCGACAAGGCGCCACCGGGGTCACACCAGGATACGTATACCGCCAGAGCGGCATCCGCTCCTCCCAGTCGGTGGTGTAGAGCTGGAAGGCCATGCCAAGCTGCTTCATGTTGCTGAGACACGACGTTTGCCTGGCCTTCTCGCGTGCCTTGGCGAAGACGGGAAACAGGATCGCCGCCAGGATGGCGATGATCGCAATGACGACCAACAACTCGATTAGGGTGAAGCCTCTGCGTCTCATGTGGTTTCTCCCTCCCTTCTTCAACAGGCAGCTATTCCACGAAGTCGATAGGCGCGCCGTGGCCGAGGGCATCCCCCCTTTGGGCGCTGCTCCCTCGCGCCCCCCGCCCGGGCCCAATGGTCGCCGGGCCGGCCTGCGAGATGCAGCGCGGCTGGGACTACACATCCACACACTCAAACGCAGTGTTCGTGGTGGCGAGTGGGCCCTCCTCCTCATCCCCGCCTTTTTTTTTCGGGGTGGGCGGGTTGGTCTGTCGCGACCAGCAATGGGGGCTGTGATGACCGGCACCACCCGTCAGCGGCTGGACGGGCGTAGAGCCTTCCGTGCGCCCGACAGGCCTGCATTGGACTTGTGGACAGGGCGCAGGGCAAGTATTAGTATGTGCGAGAGCGGCCATGACCGGCGCGGATCCGTCAATCAGGGCGACACGGGCGCTCGTTCCCGCCCTCATGGTAGTCGCCTTTGGCCTCCGGTACTTCGCGGCGACCACCGTGCCGATGCCGTGGGAGGAGGCCCGACTCGTCCATGAGGCCGACGCGATCAGCCTGTCCCCGGGGGCGCTCAAGCTGCCCGTTCATACCATGGGCCGTCACCTCGCGGGACAGCTCTACGTCGCGAAGCTCGGGACGCTGCTGCTGGGCCACAACATCGCCGGTTTCCGCTTCATGAGCGTGGTGCTGGGCACGGCGAGCTGCTGGATCGTCTTCGCTCTCGCGCGGCGGATGTGGGGCGCGTGGCCGGCGACACTGGCGCTGTTGCTCATGTGCTTCAACGGCTTCCACATCGGGGTATCGCGCTTCGCCATCGAGCGGACATATCTGTTCTTCTCGGCGCTGGCCATCTATCTGTTCTGGCGCGCGGTCCAGGAGGACCGGCCGCGGTACATGGTGATGGCCGGAGGAGTCCTGGGGGTCGGGGCCCTCGTGTCGGAGCACACGCTCCTGCTCCTCCCCGCCTTCGGGCTCTACCTCGCGCTGAGCGGGCCGCACCGGCCCTGGCTCCGGCGCCCGGCCCCGTACATCGGCGTGCTCGTCGCCGTCGCCGTCTGCGCGCCCTTCGTGTACCTCTATCTGACGGACCCCGATCTCAGGACCCAGCTCGGGAGCGACTACGCCGATCACGCGCGGCGCCTGGGCACACTCGGCCTGAGCTATGGCCCGCTGACGCTGTACGTCCCGCCGCTGTACTACAAGCTGTCCGGTCGCGTGTCCGAGTACCCCGTGATGAGCCTCGCGGGCGGGCTCCTGCTGCTGGGCGCCGTGGTGTGGGCGCACCTGGTGCGCCGGGACGCGTGCACCACGCTCCTGCTCGTGGTCTTCTGGGTGTTCCTCGGTGTGTTCAGCCTCTTCACCAGCGACCGACCGGAGTTCAAGTGGACGGCCACGTCGCTGTTTGCCGCCGTGCCCCTTGGCGGAGCGATGCTCTGGGCGCTGTGGAGGCGGTGGCCTGCGTACGGGATTGCCGCGTGCCTGCCGCTCCTGTACATCGGGTGGTTCGGCTGCTGGGTGGCGAACCGGTCGTACAACGCCTACTACTCGCCGGTCGTCCCGCCCGCCGCGGAGCACATCAGCGGCCCGCAGTTCTTCCACGGCGTGGTGACGGGAGCGGCCGGGTGCTATGACTTCCCCTCCCTCGTCGGCAGCCCGATGTTTCCGGCCCGCTACCGGCGGTACTATCTCCATCACTACGTGTTCGTCGCCCTTCTGGCCCACGAGGGCGCGCTGAGCCCGGCCCTGATGCGGCCGGCGCTCGAGCGCGCGGCGCGCATCGATCCCGATCATCCCGAGGTGGCTCGCCTCACGGCGGCCCTCTTGCGTCGCGAGGCCGAAGACCGGCAGGCCGGGCGCGAGTACCCGCTGGATGGTCGGCAGTTCTTCCAGGACCTGGGCGCCCTCGGGCGACATGGCGATCGGCTGTCCGGCACGGTCATCTTGCCGCCGGGAGTGGATATCATGGACATACTGAAGGAGCCGGAACCCCGCGCGCCGTAGAACGGTCCTTGCAGCGCGCAAGGCGCTGTTGGAGGTGCAGAGATGCGTACGATAGTGCTGGCGACGGCGCTGTGCTGTGTCAGCGCCGCGGCCTGGGCGCAGCGGCCGCTGCGGCACGTGCTGTTCGACTTCGAGGGCGGGATCGAGGGCTGGTGGGGCAACGTGTACGGCGGCCGGGGCGCGTGCGAGCCCAGTGCCGCGGACGAGGCGAAGTTCGGCTCCGGGGCGCTGCACTGTGAGGTGACGGGCGTGGAGGGCGGGAGCAACACGGTATCGGCGTGGTTCCCGCCCGATGCGCAGTGGCGCGCGCACGACTGGGGCGTCATCAGCTTCTGGGTGAAGGGCGACGGGTCGCGGTACAAGGCCAAGCTCTCCGTGACTACCGGCTTCGAGGGCGCGCCGCAGCAGAGCTACTCCTACCCTATCCCGCTGGACGGCACCGAGTGGCGGAAGATCGAGGCGCGCGTCGGGAGCTTCTGGAACCGGTACAAGGTCCCCATGGACGCGCCGCGCATCGGCCGCATCATGTTCGGCTGCAGGGGGACGCACAGCTTCGACATCGACCACATCGTGCTCGAGGCCCCGCAGCGGCCGGTGCCCCTGGACCCCATCGACGGTCTGCGCGGCATCGACCTTACGCCCTCGCTTGCACAGTTCCGGGATGGGCGGTACGCCTTCCAGTTCGATCCGACGCCCTTGCTGCCCGACCCGGCAACGGTCGAGATGACGGTGCGTCTGCGGCAGAGGGAGCGGACGGTCTCCGCCGAGATAGAGGGCGGGCGAGCACGCGACGAAGTGGCCGTGCTGTGGGACGATCCGAAGCAGGGGGGCCTGGCCGAGGTGTCGCTCGTGGCCCGGCGGGAGACCGGGCAGGAGGCCTCCTCGTGCCGGTACGGGTTCGACCTCGTGAAGGCGAGAGGTGCTCGTGATCCGACGCCTCTGGGCCTGGTGCCGGCGCCGAAGGACTTCAGACCGCGGGAGGGCAGCTTCCCCATCACCACGGACACTCGCCTGGAGGTCTGGACCACGGATGGCGCCGACACTGGCCCCGCGTTGGCTCTGCTGACGGACGAACTGGAGGCGTGGCTCGGCGGGCCTCTGCAGGTGGCGGAACGGCGCGCCTCGCGAGCCGAGGGGTCGGCGCAGATACTGCTCGGCCCGAGGCCGCCAGGTTTTCCGGGGAGGACGATCAGCCTGATCCCGCCAATGCTCGAACGACGCTACGCCCTCTCCGTATCGCCGGGGGGCGCACGCATCTCCGCGCCAGACACCCGCGGCCTCGTCAACGGCGTCTCCACGCTCCTGCAGGCCATCCAGAGCCACTACGCGAGCACCTTCGAGCTGGCTGCGCCCGCGATGGATGTGTTGGACTGGGCATCGCTGCCCATTCGCGCCGTGAGCCTCCCGCTGCCCACCAACCGCTGGGGGCATCCGAACGATGCGCCTGTGTCCGAGGAGTTCTTCACCGACTTCCTGCGGCGCACGATCGTCCGGCACAAGCTCAACACCGCCGTCCTCATCGTCCAGCAGGCCATGCAGTACGAGAGCCACCCGAAGGTGTCGGGCCCGGCGGCGTGGCCCAAGGAGACGGTGAAGCGCATCTTCGACACGCTCCGGCGGCACGGTGTGGAGCCCGTGCCGAACTGCAACTCCCTGGGGCACGCCAACTGGCTCGCCATCCCCTACCGGGAGCTCGCCGAGGACGGCGACGTGCACCAGTTCTGCACGTCGAACCCGGAGACGAAGCGCATTCTGCTGGACATCTACCAGGAGATCGTCGATCTCGTGCAGCCGAAGTACTTCCACATCGGCATGGACGAGATCCGCTGGAACACGCACGCGCTGCCCGAGGACCAGCGCTGCACGCTGTGCGCCGGGAAGGACAAGCGGGACATCTTCGTCGAGTGGGTGACCATGCTGCACGACTTCTTCACGAAGCAGGGCGTCGAGGTCATGATGTGGGGCGATATGCTGGTGCGCGAGCACAACGGCGGCGTGCCCTACCATCTTGCCGACACCATCGACCGGCTGCCGAAGGACATCATCATCTGCAACTGGTCCAAGAGCCGCTCGCCGGTGGCATCGCACTGGTTCCGGCAGCATGGGTTCGAGCGGGTGATCAGGGCGAACTCCCTCGGCGTCACCCCGCAGGAGCAGCGATGGGTCGTCGGCAACATGGTGGGCATCTGGAACAAGGTCTCGTGGCTGCAGGACACGCCGGCGGCGACGCCCAACACACACGCGTATCCGTCGATTCTGATCGGGGCCGAGTACTCGTGGAACTCCTGGCCCGACCTGTTCAACCCAGGCGTGCCACTGGCGGACGAGTTCTTCGACCAGCGACCGCAGGCGCAGATGCGGATCGCGATGGAGCCGGTGCCGAACGCAGGGAAGCCCCAGCCGCTCGCGCTGCTGCGCGGCGGGCCGACCGCGGCCATCCCGGTGGGCACGATCGAGTTCGGGGCTCTGGGCTTCCGGATGGAGGGCGTGGGACTCGCGCCGGAGGCCGGGCAGAGCGCGACCGTGGAAGTCGGGCGCCCCGCGGCGGCTCTCTACTTCCTGCACGGGATGGAGCCGGGCGACCGGGACGCGATGGCGGAGGCCCTCAAGGCGGCGGAGGCCTGGGAGGGGATCCACCTGGGGAGCTACGAGATCGAGTACGCGTCCGGCGAGAAGCTGAGCGTCCCGATTCGCTATCCGATGGAGCTGCAGAGCCCGGGATGGGGCGCGTGTCCTCTCGCGCTGGCCTACAGAGCGCTGGGCGTGCATCGGCACACGCTGAAGACGGAGGGGCGGGATCTGTACGCCGTACAGTGGATCAATCCCCGGCCGGACGATCCCGTCGCGAGGGTGCGGCTGACGGTCGTCGATGCGCCCGCGAGGCCGACTCTGGCGGGGCTCGCGGTTCAGGAGCCATCGGAGTAGAAACACGGAATTCTGGGGACATACTCAATTCTCGGACCTGAGGGTCGCAGCTACTGGACCACCCGCTGCACCGAGAATTGAGTATCGTGTCCCCAGAATCCCGGAAGCTGCCAACGAACCCAAGGAGA
>JASFTE010000104.1:0-10474 GCA_050114035.1 Armatimonadota bacterium
GCCTGATTTCCAGCGTCCGGGGCACGACGAGCGGGACCTTGACGTCCCCCGAGGTGACGAGCGAGTTGATGTCCTCAGGGAGGCTCACGTCAGCCCCGGCAGCGCTCGACACCTCGTCGTCTCCTGAACTGCCCGAGACGCCCAGGAGACCCTCTGCGGCCGTCGTGACCGTCGGCCCGATGAGGGGCACCACGGCCGCGAGCAGAAGCCCCCCGATGACGGCCCACTTCCAGGCTGGGGTCGTACGGCCTTGAGGCCCGGGGCGATCAAAGGCCGCGTCGCGTTCGTCGCCCATCGCGGGCCCAGCTCCCCCGGATGCCACGCTGACTCGCGACCCGTCCCGCAAGGGCACCACGGGAAGTCCGCGCTCGCGGAAGGCTTCAATGTAGGCCAGCTCCTCCTCCGGCGTGGGAGGCGTATGGCCGAATTCCTCCCGCAGCCGCTCCTTCCAGAACGCCTCGATCACCCGAGCAACCTCGGGCGGGATGTGCACGGACTGGTTCACCATGCCTCCTGTTCAGGGGATGAGACCGGGCAACTTCTGCGCCTCTACCTCGACCTTGATCTGATCTCCCGGCGCCGCGCGGCGCGAGAAACCGAGAAACGGGACGCTGACGCGCAGCGACCACGCCGATGCGGTGTCGGTGGGGGGCCGCAAGCTGGCCGCCCCGTATCGATCGGTCTCCGCCCAGTCCACGGCCTTGTTCGCCGAGACGTCGAGCAGCAGCACTCGGCCGCCCACGATGCCCTCGGCCGGATCGGGAGCGCCATTGTCGTTCTCGTCGTAGTAGGCCACGACGCGTATGGGTGGACCGGGCGACGGTCCCGTGGTCGGCGATGGCATCATCCTCCTGTCGCGTGCCCACGGGCCTCCGGTCGGCGTGGGGATGATGACTGTTCTCCGCGTGGCCGTAGGTTTCGGATTGTCGGTATCGGCCGCGGCTCTGGACGCCTGGGCCGCGGGCCCTGGGACGGTGCAGTGGAGGTCGTAGGGACCCTCTCCCGCGACCGACCCCACCAGCAGGTAGGTCCACCCCTCGTACCCGGCTGCCCACGTGATGGCGGAGGCCGGGCTCCGGGGTTCAGCGTTGTTGTTGCCTCCGACGCCCGCGCGATGGCGGTCGTAGACGATCAGATTGGTGTCCAAGTTGCCTCGTGGAACTACGCGGCAGCGGTACGTCACGCCGGACTCGACGTAGAGCTTGTATAAGTCGTTGTCGCGCGGCCCAAGAGCCGCACGCAGCTGATAGCCCACGGCTAGCGCCGTGGCTGTGCCAAAGGAACCGTTGGGCTCGTAGACATCGCTCGGCGTGGCCGTGGGGCGTGCCGTAGCGGTGGGCGGGATTGCGGTAGGCATCAGCTCAAGAACCAGCAGCTCGTACTGGCACAGCAAGTGCGGAACCTCCGATGTCACAGCCAGGAGAGCGACGTGCGTCGCGGGAGCGTGGAACCGGATGCGCGGTGACGGGACGCCCGGCCCGCCGTCGCCGGCGTCTGCCACGAGCGTGGTTCCAGCGGCGTCGAACAGCCGCAGGCGCGGATCGCCGCCGCCCGTCAACCGCGCCTCAAACACGTAGTCGCGCCCTCCCACCAGGCGGACCGCGTACCAGTCCTCATCGCCGTCGTGAAGCGTCAGACCGTGGAGGACGGTACCGACGCCCACAGGCTCCGCACGTCGTGGTCCATCGTTGGGCTCGTGCTCGTCCGCCTCGGACGGGTAGGCCGTTGGAGTGGACGTCGGCGTCTGGCTGGGCTCCTGCGTCGCTGTCGTTGCTGGCGTTGCCGACATCGGTGGTGACCCCGTGGGTGGTTGCGGCTGAGTTGGGGTGCCCGTCGCAGCAGCCAGCTCAACGTCCCGTTGGGGCACGGCGTGACCGGCGGCGGCAGGCGCGGCGGCGGCCGTCAGCCGTACACCGCCCGGCGTGAGAGACAGGGTCAGCGCCGTGGTCAGCGCCAGGCCGATGGCCCTACGCCTCATGGCCCTCCCCACCTTCGCGGCGCGCCCTCGGATCCAAGTGTGACCGCCGTACCGGTATCCTGTCGGGCATTCGCTTGACCAGGGCCTGGACCCAGTTGCCCGTCCCGTGATCGTGGGCCGCTGGGCCGAACCGGGTCCGGCGGATGTCTTCGCCCGAAAGCCCCTGCTCCTCCGCCCGCCTGAGGAGGCTAGTGATGGGTCCGTAGGCGCTTCCCAGGGCTTCGGGCACAACGTTGAGCCTCCTGGCGACAGCGTCCGCACCACCTCTCGCAGCGCCGGCGTCGACGACGTCCGCAATCGCATCTGTGATGTCCTGGCGCCCTATCTCAGTCCGCGGCATCACGCGCTCGGCCACCATGCCAAGGACGGCGCTACGTCCCTGGGGCTCCTCCATTGACTCACGAACCCGCCGGTTGAGGCGCCCGATCACGGCCCGTCCGCCCTCGCTCGACAGAACTACGTCCCCGCGGCGGTCGACGAAGCGGTAGGGGATGTCTCCGGAGGACACGCCTCGCCGTCTCATCCCTTCAAGCGTCTCGTCGATTGCCTGGGACACCTGCGTATCCCAGTCAGCCCCGTAGCAGGCGACCGCTGTCTCGATCTCGGTGGTGGTGTCAAGGGACCATTCAGGCTCATGGAGCCCAGTCCCACGTGGGCCGCCTCGACGCGTGACGCGGTGGTCCATCACCGCTCGCAGCGCCTGGCGCGCCAAGGGGTCCCTCAGCGTACCCCTCGTTCCGTCGCCCAGGGCTGCAAGCACCTTCCGTCCGCCGTGACTCGCCAAAGCGATGGCGTCGCGATTGCCGAACCGCTCCACGATCTCGCGGGACTCCAAGCCGCGGTCCCTCATCTCACCCACCACATCCTCAACAGCGCCTGACACCTCCTCAAGCCACTCCGGGCCGTAGCGCTCGCCGGCAGCAGCGATGGTCTCCTGCCCCGAGCGATGCAGCACGCGGTCCTCGTTCACGTGCCCGGCCCCCGTGCCGCCATCCGCCGGAGTCCTCCCTTGCACCCTCGAGAACCGCCGCGCTGCAAGTCTCACGGTGTCGGCATCGGCGTCCACGAGTTCATGCATCATTCCCTCAGCCCCAGGGTCGAGCCTGGCCAGGGAGCTCCTCCGCATGAGTGAGCTCCCTGCGAGGCGCAGGCCGGTCCTTGCCAATGATCCCGCGCTCTCCCGCCCGTCGTCGCCCTCGGTGAAGGATCGGCCTGCCCGCAGCACCGCTGGAGCCAGCAGGGGAGCACCACCCGCGATGGCAAGCCCCGCCCCGGCGAGTCCCACAGCCGTGCTCAGCCCTCGGCGAACGGCGCGCCCTGGACCCTCAACGTTCAGGGTCTGGGCGACCGATCCGGTGAAAGCCGTGAACGAGGACTGCAAGGCCCGCACCGCCACGCGCACGCCGAAGAAGTAGAAGAGAGCGCTCAGGACAGCTCCAGCAGCCATCATCGTGAGGGACCGGCGGGTGGCCGCGGCCACAAGCCCCGACACGCCCACCGCGGCGAGCATGCTGACCACCACGTAGTTGACGAAGAACATCGTGTACTGACGGAGCAGCCTGGTGACGATCGCCTCAGTCGGCAGGAAGAATCCAAAGACGAGCGCGAGCGGGAGCGCGGCCAGCAGGATCATACCGGCGGCGCTGAACACCACCTCCATCAGCCCCTCGATGACAGCCACGATCGACAGCGGGTAGGCCAGCAGCAGACGCATGACCCCCTGCCAACCGGTCTGGATGGCATCCGCGCGCCGCGCCGCATCCAGGTCCGTGATCGACCCGTGCGGGAAGAAAGCTGCGGCGAACCCGCTGGGGAGGCCGGGCAGCATCGCCTCGGCGGGGCTCGCCTCCAAGGCACTCAATGCGACATCGAGGGCCGAGTACCCGACCGGGTCGTAGTCGACAAGGTCGAACTGAGCCCACGGCTCGCTCGGCATCGGTGCGGCCGAGAAGGCGCCTGCCAGCGTGTCGCCTTTCACGGTCGCGTAGGCTCGTTCGTAGACGGCGGCGGCCACCTCCCGGCGGGCGCCCTCCACATCCGTCATCAGGGCCGGGCCCTGGGACAGGACGAGGCCCGCCAGGACAGCGTACGTGATGAACTGCCGCAGATCGATCATCCGCAGGTCAAGGTAGGACGCGGCCAGGCCCAAGGCAGCGAGCGCGACGGCCAGGGCGGCCGCGGTGGCATAGAGGTTGCTCTGGCGGATGTATGCGGTGACGAAACTCAGGATCAGGGGCAGGACGCCCGCGGTGAGCGTCGCCGCCAGCCTGGAGAAGGTGTGGGCAACGGCCACCATAGTCACGTGCGGTTGCCACAGGATCGAGGCTGCGCTCAGCCAGAGCTGATAGGTCAGGTTGTCGAAGGCTCCGGCGATGTCCCAGGGCACAACCGGGCCCCTCGGCCAGCTGTCCACACAGCAGAATGGAAGAAGCACGCCAGCGACAGGGACTGACACAACGGTCGCCTGTCCGCGCGGCTCTGAGCCTGCACTCCTCCCCCCCTGGCGGACACCGGGATGAACGACCGGCATCACCCTCGAGGCGAATAGCCCAAGGTGGACCCGGGCGCGCCACACAGCCTCAACGATTCTGGCTGCCGCACCAAGGCTCCATTTGCCTTCCATACCGCCCGTCCTCAAGCTCACGCTCATCCGCAAGGCCCCCTCATCGTGCCTCCCGGCGCGACACGTAGTACGCAAAGGTCAGCAGCCCAAGGGCAGCAGCGAGACTGACAAGCCCTACAGCCAGGCGTGCCGGGCGCCGATGCGCGTCCTCTGGCATTAGGGTGTCGTACGGCGCCTGATCGGCTGCGGTCGCGGTGGGCGTCGTCCGGGGAAGGTCCTCGACGGGATCCAGGGGCTGGGGCGCCGCGCCCCTTGGGTCGGCGTCGATCAGGGGGTGCAGCACGCCCGATCCGTCGCCCGTTAGGACCATGCCCACGGTCGACCCGGGCCCCTCGTGCCACAGCGCCAGCGGGCCGTAGGCATACTCCAGCCCGTCCCCCTCCATCGCTCTGACGTTGGGGGCGCCAACAGCGTCGATGCGGCGCCCGTCGATCTCGCCGGCGAGGCGAATGCGGTAGACGCCCGACGGTAGGCTGAGAGCACACAGGCCTCGCGAATCGGACGTGCAAGCCGCGACCTCGTTCTCGCCATCGATACCCTGGAGGCGAATCTGAGCGCGGGCCACGCCCGCTCCCGCCGCATCCCGCACGCGCAGCGTCAGCGGGTACCGGTTGCGAGGGCGGCGTGTCGCTGCGGGCTCCGGAGATGGAGGGACCCTTGCAGGTGAGGCCAGCGCCGCCGCACCAGGATTCCTCCCGGCGACGGGTCGTCCAGATGCGTGAGACGCCGCTGCCGGGCGGCCGCTGCCGGCGGAGCCTCCGTAGTAGAGGAACGGGTCGACCGGTAGGTCATTGACCCGCATCTCCCAGTGCAGATGAGGTCCGGTGGAGAATCCGGAGCTGCCGACTACCCCCACCCGGGAGCCCGCGTGACAGATTCCGCCTCTGCGGCAGACATCGGACTGGGCAAAGCTCGCCAGGTGAGCGAAATACATCTCAAGCGTCTGACCCTGCTCCGACAGAATGACCATGGCGAGCCTGCCATAGCCCGTACTCGACGAATGCACCAGCGCTCCGCCCATAGGTGTGCGGACAGGCGTGCCGCGCGGGCACGAGTAGTCCACACCCGTGTGCCAATAGGGCGCGTCGGGCGGGCACCGGTCCCCGCCCGACACGCCGGTCGGGAACGCATCACACCCGAAGCCGCGGGTGATCCTCAGGCAGGGCGGCATCGTCACCGGGACCTTGTCCGATCGGTGACCGGCGGCAGCCCCATCCATCACGTTGGCGTACGCGTAGTCCTCGCGGTCGGGCTCTGGGGGAGGCGCTTCGACCTCGGGGTATGGCGCTCCAAGAGGCGCCTCCTGCGTGGCGGAGCACTCTCCGGACACCGTGGAACGGTAGTCGATGTAGAGTGCCGTGTCAGCCCCGGTCACGACACGCGCGCCCGGGACCTGGCTGCCCACGGATGAGAGATAGGGAGACGTCAGGATACCCAGCACTGGGTCAGGACACTCTCCCTCGTACCGAATCGGGACCGAGACGCGACGCGTCTCTCCGGGTCCAAGGTGGCTGTCCGGATAGTCCAATTCACGTTCGGCGTACTCGTCTCTGTCCGCCGCGAAAGCCCTTCCATTGCCGCACCGCACGAAAACCTGCGATGGGAGATCAACATCCACCGGTGAGGCAGACGCGTTCGTGACCTCGAAGTCAAACCGATGGGCGGGATGATGGGTCCAGGACGTAAGGAGGATCCCCACCTGGCCCCCTCCCGGCGGCGCCAGGGTGCTTCCCAGGGACGGCTCTGGCGCAACCGTGGGTCGGATCGGCATCCAGATCCGTTGATGGAGGCGGAACGGCCCGCCCACCATCACAAACCGCGTGGGCGTGGGACGCGGCGTGGGCGGCCAAGGAGGGCACTCCAGGCCCCAATGCTCGTCGGGCCCGACGCAAAGCCCCACCGCCCCTAGACACTCGTCGATGCCGCGCGAGCCGTCGCAGACGCAGGCACAGGGCGCCTTCGTGCTCGTGGGCATCGGCGTCGCCGTGGCACACACCCAGTATGGAGGGACGTCGTCCAGGCCGTAGGCCGCGTAGTCAACCACCGATGCCCCGGCCCCCTGACAGGCGAGTCCGGACGCAACCAGCGCTGCCGCGGCAGTCGCTACCCAGAGCTTGCGCGGTTGATGGCCGGTCACGGCAAGTCCCCCAGGTAGTCATCGTAAGGCGCCTCTTCCCCAGCCCGGGCACCGCCATGGGAAGGCCCCGAGAAGAAGCCAGACGCGGCCATGCGCGACGCGAAGATGTCCGCTCGGCCGCCGCCGTCGAGACACGTGAAGGCCATGAGAGAGGAGCCGGCATGGCCTACGACGCGGAAGTGCGTCTGGGGACAGCCGATGGCGAACAATCGCGGGGCATGGATGAAGGGAGCGCGTTCCAACTCATCCACCTGGCCCGGTTCGGGCCACACGCCGCACCGGGCCCCGCGCCTCCAGTGCACCCTCGACACCATGACCGACGGGAAGGTTCCGTCATCCAGAATCCAGAGCACTGCGTACGGCCCCTGCTCCGTGGGCACCACCGCGACATCGCGAACGGCGCCCCCGACTCGCTGCACGAGGCATTCCTCCCAGGTGAAGCCGCCGTCGAGGGAGCGCCCAATGACCGCTCGGTCACCCCCGCGCACCATCCCAGCCAGAAGCTCGCCCCGGTCGTAGTGGAGATCGACCCGACCAGCCCTCTCCAGCGCAGCAGCCCGGCCGCCCGGAAAGCGGTAGACGAGAGCCGGTGACGAGGTAAGGGCGACGACGCAGTCCCGGGCCCGGACCGCGTCGTAGTCGCCGCCGGCGCCCAGGGAGGTCTCCCCGCCCCACGTGCCGTCGAGCTCTTGCTTTGCAGTGAGGATCACCCCGCCCGCCCTCCAGAATGCGCGCACGCGCCCGTCCCAGTCGACAACCATGTGCGGGTCCCGGCTCACCGGAGAGAAGACTGGAGGCACCCACGAGACACCGCCGTCGTCTGAGTACGTGTATCGCCGCCCGCCAACGACGTGAATTCGGCCGCGGGGCGACACGGCGACGCCGGCCTCCGCCTCGACGCCCAGCATGACGGACGCAGGCATCGTCTTGGTTCCAGCCCCGGTCAGCAAGGTGAGCGACCGATCCCACGTCACAGCACGCACTCCCCCTCCTGCTGCGGCCCTTCCAAGGCTCTCGTGGTTGGGTGACAGCGTCAGGTTCTGGGGAGCCGAGGCTATCCGGATGGATGGGCCAGACCCGTATCCGGCAACCTGGGTCGGCATGGGGGTAGGCGTCGGTCCCGGCGTTGGCGTCGTCCCGGGTCCAGGAGTGCACGTCGGCACTGGGGTACCGTGCGGCGTGATCGTCGCGGAACTGCCGTAGATGGGATCGAGGATGGCCAACGGGGGAGCGGCCGAGCCTCGGCACGGGGCGTCGTCGGACGCCGAGCCCTGAGCCGCCGTCGGGCCATCGAGCGATCCGCCCGCGGGCGCCGCGCAGCCGATCGCGAGACAACCACACAGCGTGAGGCATACGAGCATCCTATTCATCGCGCACCTCAAAGGACCGAGGCCCCGTGCGCCGGACGCGCCGCAGGTGGCCCCAGCGCACCCCGACCTGGCGACGGCCCGGGACGTGGATGCCGAGCCGGCGGACGATGTCCGGAACGCTCTCCGCCCGCACACCCAGGAAGTCGGCAACTTGGCCCGAATACAGGACGATGTGATTACCCACGGAGAAGCCGAAGTGACGCTGGACCTCGGACATAGGGACGGCGTCGCCTCGACTCGTGCGCCGTACGCGCAGGCCAAGCTCTTGGACTCTCTCCTTCACGGCCCCCACGTTCTCCACGCCCTGAGCGCGGGCGAGTTGGCTGACGGTCACGCGGATGTCCTCGGGGGTCACGTAGGCCCAGTAGTCAAGAGCGGGGTCGTGCGTCAGGTTCAGGGCCAAGACCCGCGGATACTGAGCCGATCCTGGGTGGACATCGGTGTCCGAGTACGGAGACGACAGCGATCGACCGACGCGGTCCGCCATCCACTGCCTCAAGAACGGTCGGTGACGGCCGTAGCGCGGCCACGCCGCTTCCGGGTCGCGCCCCTGCGCGTAGACCGCGTAGTTCCCCTCCCGGTCCATCGACCAGACGACGAGGTGCTGGCTCCCCAGCATCACGTGGAACAGCGTCTCAATCACGGGCCCTCCCACATAACACGTCTGTTACCGATCGGACGAACGAGGCAAGCCGTGCTCTCGCATCCCCTGCAGGCATGAAGCAGCAGTTGCGCGGCGGGAGGACTCGGCCACTCTCCGCCCTGGCGCTCCTGTCCCATTTCGACGCACCCTGCGCCCCTTGCCCTCGGTCACGCGGGATGACCCTCCAAAATAGAGATCTCAATGTCTCACAAGCCCTCAGACCTCGGTCGATAGTCCGTTTCGACGGTTCATGCTGACCAACTCGGATGTGCGGAAACGCCATTCCACTCGTTAGCCTGGTCGTCACCCTGTTCGCTATCCAGGGGTGCATCCTCACTGCCGCGACATCAAGGTCCCTCACAGCACCAGCCCCGGATTCCTCTTTCGCTGGCGATACGTAGGGGCCGCCACCTTCACCACGGTGGTCAAATCATCGTCCATCAGCCGGTCGCGCAGCCTGGGCTCCAGTCCTTCAGGGCGCAGGTTGCTCACGACAACCAGTGGAGACTCAGTCTGCCACCGGGCGTGGGTGACCTCGTAGAGCGTTTCCCTGACCCAATCATTGACCCGCTCCACGCCGAGGTCGTCCAGGATCAGCACATCGACCTCCTTGGTCAGCGCCAGCAGGTTTTCGTGGTCACCCCGCTCGAAGCCGCTGCGCAGCAGGTTCAGCAGGCCCGGGACCGTCATGAACAGCACGAGGGATTTCTGCTCTGCGCCCGACGGCGCCAGCAAGTGGTTGGCGATCGCAGCGGCGAGGTGGCTCTTGCCCGTCCCCCTCGACCCATACAGGAACAGCCATCCCTCCGGCTCTCCGGCGAAGGCACGCGCCGCGCGGAAGGCCTCTCGAACCAATTCGGTATGCTCCTCGTCCCTTCGCAGCTCGAAGTTGGAGAACGTCTGACGCCGGGCCCTACCGACCAGCTGCGAGTAGCGTTCGATGCGCCTCCGCCTCTCGCGAAAGCGCCGCTCCAGCTGCTGTCGCTTGACCGCGCCTCGGCAACGAGGACAGGGAATGAATTGTGCAAACAGAGGATGCGCTGGTCCCACGTCAGCCTTGACCCTTCTCAGCCCGTGACACAGGTCACACGGTGGCAGGCCGTCGTCAGGCAATCCGGAGTCCTCGTCGAGGAGGCCAGGGGCGATGGTGCGGATGGGCACGCCGTCAGACATCGTCCGTCGTCCATCTGTCGCTCCCGTCCGCTCGTTCGCGCCTCCCATAGGTCCTGCGCCGTCCTCCGCCATCGCGATCCCCCTTCGACTTGAACTCACGCTTGCCGCTCTCGAGCCAGTGCTCAACTCGCTCCATGTCCGGATCGAGGACCACCTTGCGCACGTAGTGCCAGCGTCCCAGGCTGCTGCTAATGTGCTTGGCTCGCTCAAACGCGTATTCCCAGACGTCGACGTCGCGCTGCTCGCTCGTCAGGTCCTTCAACTCATCGGCCGTCAGAGCCGTCATCCGCGCGCTGACGCCAGTGAGATACCACTCCGTCACCCGCGCGAGCACGGGATCCTCATCGCCGGCCCGCGGCTCCGACATCGGAGTCTCCCCCTCGGCGACAACGGCCGCAGCGATTGGTTCCGGGGTCGCCGCTGGCATAGGGATGTCGCCCGTGACGATGCCCTCAATGACCGCTGGCTCGAGCCCTTGGTCCACTCGGTTTCCTGCCTCGCCGATCGTCGCAAGGACGTTGACCAAGCTTGCCCCCCCTGAGTCCACCAG
>JASFTE010000105.1:0-10471 GCA_050114035.1 Armatimonadota bacterium
CTGCGCGTCACGCTCGGGATCGTAGCGATCGATGTAGACGGTGATATCTCGCGGCTCGTGCTCAGACTGTCTCATGGTGCCTCGCTAAGCGCTGATTCGGTTCATGTGGATGAGGACGTTGGCGACGGCGCCCAGGCCGAACAGCACCAGGCCGACGGCCCACAGGCCGATGGTGACGAGCTGCTGCAGGGCGGGCTTGAGGTTGAGCTCGAACAAGAGGATTCGGGTCCCGTACAGCCCGTGGTACAGGGCGGCCCCGAGGAGCACGATGTAGGTCACCGTGAAGAACAGGAACTGCGCCCGGTGCCTCACGTTCTCCCACTCGACGGATTCGGCCCCATCGGGATTCATGAAGCCCACGATCCCGTCCAGGTGCATGATGAGCATGTGCAGGCCGAGGAACACCAGCACAACGGCGCCGGCGATGAGGTGCCAGGTCCAGAAACGTGTCTCGCGCATGGTGCTCTCCTAGTGTCCTGCTTCAACGAGGAAGAAGAAGTCGTACGCGCCGACGAGGATGACCACGCCGGCGATCAACATCACGACCACCAGCAGCGGTCGCTGGGTGTTCAGGGACGTTCGATACGGGTACACGGGCGCCTCGGGCGGACCCACGGCGAAGCCCAGCTCCACCATGACGAGGCGGATGCCGTTGAGGCCGTGGAATGCGAAGGCCACGAACACGAGGAACTCGCCGATCTTGAACGGCAGAGCCGAGAACAGCGTCATCCACCACTCCCACTGCGTCTGCCCCAGGGCGATGCTCGACGTGACGATGATGTGCATCAGGAAGTAGGCGAGGATGCCCAATCCCGTGATGCGATGGAGGGTGTAGACGTAGCGCTCGATGCCCCAGCGGCCGCCGATGGCCCAGCCGCGGATGCCCAGGCGCTGACGGTACGTCCTGCTGTTCGTGTCGTTCATGGGCCTAGTACTTCCGTTCGACCGGCTTCCACTTCGTGATGGTCACCGGCTTGTAGTCCACCTGGGGCCCGTCCTCGGCGCGCGTGACGAGAGTATGGCGCAGGAAGTTCTCATCGTCCCGCTCGGGGTGGTCGCGCTGGGCATGACCTCCGCGGGACTCCTTCCGGGCCAGGGCGGCCGTGACGATGACCTCGGCCAGATCCAGCAGGTTCTCCAACTCCAGCGTGTTCTGCAGGTTGCTGTTGTAGATGCGGCGCTTGTCCTGCACGGTGACCGCGTCGAAGCGCTGCTTGAGGGCCTTGACCTCCCGCAGCGCCCGGGAGAGTTCGTCCGTCGTGCGGTACACGGCCACGCAGCTGTCCATGATCCCTCGCAGCTCGCGGCGAATCTCGTACGGGTTCTCGCCGCCGTCCCGCTGCAGCAGATCGCCAAAGATGCGGCTCTGATCCGCGCCGAGCGCCCCGTTGGGCAGGTCCGGCATGGGCGGATCGGAGCGGAGGTACTTGGCCACCTCGGCTCCGGTGATGCCGCCCCAGACGAGGCATTCCGCCGTTGAATTGCATCCCAGCCGATTGGCGCCGTGGATGGAGACACAGGCGGCCTCGCCCGCCGCCCACACGCCGCCGACGCGCGTCAGTCCGTTCACGTCCGTCTCGATCCCGCCCATCGAATAGTGAGCCACGGGCCGCACGGGGATCGGCGAGACGACGGGGTCAATCCCCAGGAAGTCCATGCATACCTCGCGGATCAGGGGCAGGCGCTCGTTGATCCTGTCCGCGCCGAGATGCGTGAGGTCCAGGTGCAGGTAGTCCAGGCCGCCCGGCCCCTCGAAGCCGCGCCCATCGAGGATCTCCGTGATCATGGAGCGGGAGATGATGTCGCGGGGAGCCATCTCCATCATCCCCGGTGCGTACTTGTCCATGAACCGCTCGCCTTCGGAGTTGCGCAGATAGCCGCCCTCGCCGCGGCATCCCTCGGTCATGAGAATCCCCGAGGGGACGAGGCCGGTGGGGTGGAACTGGATAAACTCGGGGTCCTCCATGGGCAGTCCGGCCCGGTACGCCATCGCCTGCCCATCGCCGCTCACCGTCTGGGAGTATGTGGTGAATCCATACAGTGTGCCCAGGCCGCCGCTGGCGATGATGAGCGCCTTGCCGCAAAGCCCCATGGGCTCGCCGGTGGCCGAGTCAATGGCGGTCAGGCCGCGGAACTCGCCGTCCTCGACCACCATGCTGGTGACGAAGACCTCATCGTACCGCGTAAAGCTCTGGTACTTGAGCAATGTGTCATACAGGGTCTGCATCTCAAAGAGCCCGGTCTTGTCGGCCGCCATGGTGGCCCGGGGGAAGCTGTGGCCGCCGAAGGGCCGCTGCCACACGCGACCGTCGTCCCGACGCGTCCATGCCAGGCCCCAGTGCTCGAGCTGACGCAGCTCCTGGGGGCACGCCTCGACGAACACGTCTACCGCGTCCTGGTCTGCCAGGAAATCGGAGCCCTTGACCGTGTCCCACGCATGTAGCTCCAGGCTATCGCCCTCTTCGGGGCGCAGGACGGCTCCGGTGCCGCCCTCGGCGCACACGGAGTGGGAGCGCATGAGCTGCACTTTGGAGATGATGCCGATATCGGCGGCCCCGCCGAGTGCACGCGCGATCTCCAGCGCGGCGCGCAGCCCCGCGAGCCCCGATCCGAGGATTAGCACGTCGTGATGTCGAGCCGCTGCCATAATCCGGGGTTCCCCTGCGAGATGCTGAGCGCGACGGTCGGTCACCGGGCCCTGCGCGCCAGCTTGTCCGCGCGGCGAGTCCCACGCGATGATGGCAGTTCCTCGTTGGGGCCGGTAATCCCTCTCGGCTGAGCGCTGCCCATGCTTCCCGTCGCATCGTGCGGCGATGGGCGTACGGTAGCTTGTCCGTCGCCGAAAAGTGTGGTAGACTATCGCTTGTTCGGCTGGAGCGATGGGCTGCAGGCGCTAACGGCGGCACATCTCGATAGTGTGAAGCGATCATGGCACAGCGCGTAATGGTCGTTGACGACAACGAGGATCTGGTTGCAGTCCTGAGGCGCTATCTGGAGGGCTCGGGTTACGAGGTCCTTGCAGCCTATGACGGCCCCCAGGCCCTCGAGATGATCCCGGCGGAGAAGCCTGACATCGTTATCCTGGACGTCTACATGCCCGGGATGAACGGCAAGGATGTTCTGGAGCGGCTGAAAGCGGACCCGGCGACGGCCAAGATCCCTGTCATCATGCAGACGGCCGCGTCGGAGCCGCAGGATTTCGAGGACACAGCAATCGGCGGCGCGGATGCGCACTTGCCGAAGCCGTGCGACCCGCCGGACCTGTTGCTGATGATAGAGGCCCTTCTGAAGGCGGCGGCAGCGGAGGAGGACTACGCCGGGTAGGCCGTCGGCGATCTGGCGGACGCGTGATGACGTTCTGTCCTCGGTGTCAGCGGGCGGTCACTTGCCATCGGCGGGAAACGCGCGCCGACGCGGAGACCGTCACAATAGCCCTGCAGTGTCGCGCCTGTGGCACCACGCTGTCCACCACGGACGAGCGGAAGCCTCGACAACGGCGGCCGAAGACCCATTGCAGGCCCGTCGCCGGGCCAGTTCAGTGAGTTGAGTCTCCGTTGGCCGGAGCTACGTCGCATGCGGCCTCACGAGCCCGTCTATTGACAAAGCAGGTTGGGGGACCCTATACTTTCGCGTCCACTACTCGGAGTTCGCGATCGGGGCGTCGGAGGGGAGTATGCGGTTCGATTGTTACGAACAGCTGCTCATGCCCCGCGGTGCTGCCGTCTGCGAGATAGATCATCCTCCGCCGCCGGGCACCGACATCGAGTGTGACGGGCCCATCCGCGGGACGATCAAGCTCACCAACGTCGGCCGCTACGTTCGGGCCGTGGGGGCCTTGCGCGCAGCCGTGCGGCTGTCGTGCAGCAGGTGTACTGCACCGGTGCAGCAGCGCCTGGAGGCGGCCGTGGATGAGGAGTGCGCGCTGACCCAGATCGACGAGCCGGACGCCTACGATGGGGGCACGGAGGACGTAGACGCATTGCCCATCCTGGACGATGACGTCATCGACTTGAGCGAGTTGGTGCGACAGAATACCCTCGTCAGCCTTCCGCCAGTGATCCTCTGCCGGCCCGACTGCATGGGGCTGTGCAGCGAGTGCGGGAAGAACCTGAACGAGGGCCCCTGCGACTGCAGCACAGAACGCATCGACCCGCGCCTTGCGAAGTTGGCTGAGCTCCTGGGCCGCGACGGCGGCGAGGGCGGCGGATCGAGCGGTCCTGAGGGATAACGAAGCGAAGGCCGGGTAGGCCAAAGGGAAGCGCAGAAGGCAATGGCTCTCCCAAAGAGACGGCATTCCAGAGCCCGCTCGCGCAAACGCCGAGCCCACTGGAAGGCCGCGGTTCCGTCGTTCGTGCTGTGCTCAAGCTGCGGGAAGCCGAGACTCCCGCACAACGCGTGCATGAATCAGGACTGCGGCCGGTACAGGGTCAAGGGCGATCTCAAGCAGGTAGTGCGCTTCCGCGAGCGCAGGTTCCCGAAGAAGAAGAGACAGTAGGCGTCGGCCTATCACCCGCGGCTGCCTCTGCCCACGACAGCGCAGACACAACCCGGCGCAGGATTGGTTCCGGAGAATGGCGCGTGAGCATGCGGATAGCAGTTGATGCTATGGGTGGGGACTTCGCCCCCCGGGCCGTCGTGGAGGGTGTTGTGCTCTCCGCCGACGACCTCGGCGCCGACGTCATGCTGGCCGGCGACGAGGCTCAGATCCGGCATGAGCTAACCCGCAACGGTGCCCAGAAGGCGAAGATCGCCATCGAGCCGGCCGTGCAAGTCGTCGACATGCACGAATCGCCGGCGAAGGCGTTGCGGTACATGAAGGACTCGTCCGCGAGCGTCGCGGTTGGGCTGGTACAGCGCGGTGAGGCGGACGCGGTCGTCTCAATGGGCAACACGGGCGCCTTCATGGCCTTCGCCCACCGGCAACTGGGGACCGTCGAAGGCGTAGACCGGGCCGCCATCGCCCTGGTATTGCCCGGCAGCAGCGGCAATACGGTGTTGCTCGACGCGGGCGCCAATGTGGACTGTCGGCCCGAGATGCTGCGCCAGTTCGCCCTGTTGGGGAGCGCATACGCCGAAGCCGTACTCGGAGATTCCTCCCCGCGGGTGGGTCTGCTCAGCGTCGGTGAGGAGGAGACCAAGGGTAGCGATGCGGTCAGGAAGGCACACGCGTTGCTCAAGGAATCGCCCATCAACTTCGTGGGCAACGTCGAGGGCAATCACATCTTCGATGGGGTCGCGGACGTCGTGGTCTGCGACGGCTTCGTGGGCAACATCGTCCTCAAAGTCGCCGAGGGCATGGCCGCGCTCTGCTTCCAGAGCTTGAGAGAGCAACTGCAGCGCAGCGTCATGACTCGGCTTGGGGCCCTGCTTGCGCGTCCCGCACTGCTGGCGCTCAAGGACCAGGGCGACTACAGCGCCTACGGCGGCGCGCTGCTTCTGGGAGTCAACGGCGTGTGCGTCGTCGGCCATGGGCGCTCGACACCACGCGCCGTCACGCGCGCGCTCCATGTGGCCAAGCAGAGCGCGGAGAGTGGCGTGCTGGAGCACATCAGGCAACGTTGCGCGGCGGCGCCTGCAGTCGCCTGAGACGGCGCGTGATGGGCCCAGTCGAGGGCCGCCGACCGCAAGCAACGGATTGAGCGTGAGCGAAGCGACCGATTTCGGCTGACCGTCGGTCGCTTCGCTTGCGTTCCGTTCTCGGATCGTGCGGCCGCGGCGCCGAGAAGGAGTTCGACGAACAGCATGACAGCTCGATCGGCACGTGTAGTTGCGACAGGTGCGGCGGTACCAGACAGGGTGCTCTCCAACGCCGACCTGGAGCGCATCGTGGACACCACGGATCAGTGGATCGTGGAGCACACCGGGATCCGGGAGCGCCGCATCTGCAGCGATACTGAGGCGACATCAGACCTCGCCACTGCTGCAGCCAAGCAGGCCCTGGAGCGCTCGGCGCTGAGCCCGGCAGACATCGACCTCGTGATCGTGGCCACCGTCACCCCCGACTACCCGTTTCCCGCGGCCGCGTGCCTTGTCCAGGATGGCATCGGGGCGACGCATGCCGCGGCATTCGACCTGGAGGCCGGCTGTACGGGGTTCATATACGCGCTGTGCGTCGGGCATGCGTTCATCAGCGCGGGGCTCTATGACCATATAATGGTCCTCGGCGCGGACGCCCTGTCGAAGTTCACCGATTGGACCGACCGGGCCACGTGCGTGCTGTTCGGCGACGCGGCGGGCGCGGCACTCCTCGGACCGGCCGAGCCCGGGACCGGCGTGCTGTCGCACGTGTTGGAGTCTGATGGGGCACTGAGCCACATCCTCGACATACCCATCGGCGGCGCGCGCTGCCCGGTGACGCCTGAGAACATCGGCGAGGGCAAACACCTGATCCAGATGGACGGGCACGAGGTGTTCAAGCGGGCGGTGCGCCGCATTCCGCAGGTGACCACGCGGGCCGTCGAGAAGGCCGGGCTGGAGCCGCACGATATCTCGCACCTCATCCTGCACCAGGCCAATCAGCGGATCACGGAGTCGGCAATGAAGCGGTTCCACTTGCCGAAGGAGAGAGTGCTGAGCAACCTGGAACGGTACGGGAACACGTCCAACGGCACGATCCCGCTGCTGCTGGACGAGGCGAACCAGGAGGGCAAACTCAAACACGGGGACATCGTGGCGCTGGTTGGGTTCGGCGCCGGGTTCACTGACGGGGCCATCGTCATACGGTGGGGCTGAGCGCCGGAAGGGAGGCCTCGCCGAGCTCGCGGCCCCCGAAAAGGGAGGGACAGGCGCTGGACTTTCAATTCACCGAAGAGCAGCAGGACATCTTCGCAGCCGTGCAGGAGTTCGCCGACGACGACCTTGCACCCAAGGCCGAGGAGACGGGCGCCTCGGGCGAATACCCCAGCGAGAACGTGGCGAAGCTGGGCGAGCTCGACCTCATGGGTATCCCCGTGCCGGAGGAGTACGACGGCCTGGGTCTCGACTTCCTCACCTGGACCGTCATCGCGGAGACTCTCGGCAGGGCCTGCACCACCACCGGCGCGGTGTTCGGTGCGCACATCCTCGCCCAGTATCCCATCATGACCTTTGGCACCGACGAGCAGAAGCAGAAGTACCTGACGCCGCTGGCCACGGGCGAGGCCACTGGCGCCTTCGGGCTCACGGAGCCCAATGCTGGCTCCGACGCCGGCGCCGTCGCCACCCGCGCCGTCCTGGACGGCGACGAGTACGTGCTCAACGGCACGAAGGTGTTCATCACCAACGGCGGGGAGGCCCAGATCTACGTCATCATCGCCAATGTCGACCCGGCCCGCGGCGCCCGGGGCCTGACGGCGTTCATCATGGAGAAGGACATGCCGGGCTTCTCCTTCGGCAAGGACGAGAGCAAGATGGCCTACCCGTCGCTGCCCAACCGCGAGCTTGTCTTTCAGGACGCGCGGGTGCCGAAGGAGAACGTGCTGGGACGCGAGAAGCGGGGCTTCCGCGTGGCCATGGAGACCCTGGCGCTGGGCCGCATCGGGATGGGGATCGGCGCGGTGGGTCTCGCCCAGGCGGCCCTCAACGCTGCAGTCCCGTATGCCCAGACCCGGGAACAGTTCGGTCAGGCCATCTCCAACTTCCAGGCCGTGCAGATCATGATCGCGGATATGGCCACCGAGATCGAGGCGGCGCGCTGGCTCTGCTACCGGGCCGCGTGGATGAAGGACCAGGGCATGGACTTCGAAAAGCAGGCGGCCATGGCGAAGCTGTACGCCTCCGAGATGTGCAGCCGGGTGTGCGACAAGGCCGTCCAGATCCACGGCGGCTATGGCTACACCAAGGAGTACGCCGTCGAGCGCTTCTACCGGGAGGCGAAGCTCTTCCAGATCGTGGAGGGCACCTCCGAGATCCAGCGGCTCGTCATCGCCAACAAAGTCCTGCGGGAGCACCAGGGACGGCGATAGGCAGGAGACCGGCAGCGTGCAGATCATCGTTTGCATCAAACAAGTCCCCGACACCACCGAGGTGGAGTGGGACGAAGAGACGGGGAGGATGAAGCGCGAGGGTGTGCAGAGCATTGTCAACCCCTTCGACGAGAACGCCATCGAAGAGGCTCTCCTCCTGCGCGAGAAGCACGGCGGCGCCGTGATAGTGCTGACCATGGGCCCGCCGCAGGCGGAGGAGGCCCTGCGGTCGGCTCTGGCGATGGGGGCGGACGAGGCCGTCCTGCTGACCAGCCCCGACTTCGGGGGAGCCGATACACTCGCCACCTCCTACACGCTCGCCCAGACCATCCGCAAGATCGGCGAGTACGACGTTATCATCTGCGGTCGCCAGGCCTTCGATGGCGACACGGGCCAGGTGGGGCCCGGGCTGGCCGAGCATCTGGGCATCCCGCAGATCACGTACGCCATCGGAGTCGAGGTGACCGACCGCAAGTGCCGCGTCCGGCGGCTGCTGGAGAACGGCTTCGAGGTGGTGGAGGCGAGGATGCCGGTGCTGATGACGGTCGTGAAGCAGATCAACGAGCCGCGGCATCCGCGCCTGCGCAACGTGCTCGCGGCCAAGAAGAAAGAGGTCACCGTCTGGGGGCCCGAGGACATTGACGTGGACCCCGAGCGCTGTGGGCTGCAGGGCTCGCCCACGCGAGTCGTTCGGGTCTTCAAGCCCGAGCGTGCCTGGCAGGGCGAGATGCTGGAGGGGAGCGCCGAGGAGCAGTCGCAGCAGCTCGTCGAGAAACTCATAGCCGCTGATATCTGGTGAGCAATTGGCGCCGGTCCGGCCACAGGCCAGCCGTGCCCAGGCACGCGCGATGTGGCCCGGCCGGCGCGATCGCTGAGGAGGCCGCGACGCATTGCCGATTCGCATCATTGAGGACAAGTGCACCGGCTGCAACCTGTGTCTGCCGGCGTGTCCGTACGGCGGCGTTGACATCGTGGACAAGGTCGCGCGGCTGAACGAGCACTGCACCTTCTGCGGCGCCTGCATCAGCGCGTGCAAGTTCGACGCCATCGTCGCCGACGTGGTCCGGCGGGAGGATGTTGACGCGTCCCAGTACACGGGCGTGTGGGTCGTGGCCGAGCATCGCGACGGCGGCCTGGCCGGCGTGACGCTCGAGCTGCTCGGAGAGGGACGGAAGCTGGCCGGCGAGCTGCAGACCGATCTGTCTCTGGCGCTCATCGGCGACGGCGTTGATGGCCTCGCGGTCGAGGCCGCCGCCTATGGCGCTGACAGGATCTACCTCGTGCAGGATCCCGTCCTGTCCGCCTACCGGACGGGTCCCTACACCGACTGCATGTGTGGACTCATCAACCAGCATAAGCCGGAGATCGTGCTCATCGGGGCCACCACGATGGGCCGCGACCTGGCCTCCAGGATCGCGGCGCGCATCGGCGCCGGCCTCACGGCCGATTGCACCGGTCTGGACATAGATCCGGACACGCGTCTGCTGCGACAGACTCGACCCGCGTACGGCGGGAGCATCATGGCCACGATCCTGTGCGAGCAGGCCCGGCCGCAGATGGCCACCGTCCGGCCCAAGGTCATGCGCAAGGCCGAGCCGGACGCCGCCCGCAAGCCGGCGGTCATCGACGTGCCCGTGCAGCTCGAGGAGAAGAGCGTCGCCACCAAGATCGCCGAGGTGGTGCGTTCCTCGGGGCCCGCCGTCGATCTGCACGAGGCCGAGATCATCGTCTCCGGCGGCCGTGGCCTGAGGGAGGCCGACAACTTCGCCCTGATCGAGGGGCTCGCCGACGCGCTCGGGGGATCCGTGGGAGCCTCCCGGGCGACGGTGGATGCCGACTGGATCCCGGCGTACCACCAGGTCGGGCAGACGGGCAAGACGGTGCAGCCGAAGCTGTACGTCGCCTGCGGGATCTCGGGGGCCGTGCAGCACCTGGCCGGCATGTCGTCCTCCGACTGTATCGTCGCCATCAACAACGACCCGGACGCTCCCATCTTCCGTGTGGCCCACTACGGCATCGTCGGGGATCTGTTCGAGGTCGTGCCCGCGCTCACCCGGCGGGTGAAGCAGGAGTTGGGGGACTGATGGTAGCCTTCGTGTTCCCGGGCCAAGGCGCCCAGCGAGTGGGAATGGGACGCGAGCTGCACGAGTCCGTGCCCGCCGCGCGGGAGACGTATGATGCGGCGAGCGAGGCGCTCGGCCTCGACATGGCCGCGCTCTGCTTCGAGGGCCCGCAGGACGAGCTCACGCTCACGAGCAACGCCCAGCCGGCCATCCTGACCATGAGCATCGCCTGCCTGCGCGCGCTGCAGGCGGCGATGAAGGCTCTGCCAGCGCCTGCCTACGTCGCCGGTCACAGCCTGGGAGAGTACTCAGCCCTCGTCTGTGCCGGAGCTCTGGATGTGCGCGATGCGGTCCGTCTGGTGCGCAAGCGGGGCGAGTTCATGGCGGAGGCGAAGGAAGGGACCATGGCGGCCGTCCTGGGCCTCGATCCCGAGAAGGTCGCCGCGGCGTGCCATGCGGCGTCGG
>JASFTE010000106.1:0-10453 GCA_050114035.1 Armatimonadota bacterium
CGCGACCATGTCCTCGTAGGACATGGGGACCTGGTGGCCGACGTAGACGGTGCCCTCGGTGAACTCGGGGAAGAGGAGGGTGTCGCTCTGCTTGGAGACCTTCCGGCCCTTCTCCCACTGCACGGGGTGCCAGGTCTGCCCGTCGTAGGAGTAGGAATGGAAGTACTCGTTGAGGCTGTACGCGGGGCCGCCGGGGAACTCGACGTCGAGGCGCAGTGTATTCCCTTTGGCGTTCTGCAGGATGCGGAACTGGAGCTTGTTGTTCCAGTCCTCGTGCTCGGGGGCGTGGCCGAGGGTGACCTTGAAGTGGTTGGTGGCGACTCGCTCGATGGTGGCGCCCTGGGAGCCGAGGGGGCCGGCGAAGGTGAAGTCGCGGGCGGAGAGCTCGGCGGCCGGGGCCGATGATGCCATGAGGGTCACTCCGATCAGTGTTGGTGTGGTTGGCCTGAGGCGGGCCTTCACGAGGGCAACGGTAGACATTGGCGGTCTCCTGTGAGCTCGGTTGGTGGAGGTTCGCGGTGGGTTGGCGGAGGCCTGCGTGGGGAGATGGCGGGCGCGGAGGGGGCGCGGGCTCCAATGGCGAACCTACGGCGGTGCACTCGCGGGGCAGAAGGCTCAACACAGCTTCGGGACGTCGGAAGGGGAGAACACTCGGTGCCGGATGATGCGAAGCACAATTCGCCGGCGGGCCGCTTGAATCGACGTGGCTTCCTGAAGGCCGTCGCAGGCGGAGTCGCCGCGGCGCCGCTGGCGCGGGGAACGAGCGCCGTCGCCCAGGAAGCGAAGACATCAGGGGGAACCAGAATGGCAAAGAACCTCATCGTCATCATCGCGGACACATTCCGGGCGGATCACCTCGGCTGCTACGGGAACGCGCGGGTGAAGACGCCGCGGCTCGACAAGCTCGCGGCCGAGGGCGTCACGTTCACCAACTGCTACGCCGATGGCCTGCCGACGATCCCGTGCCGGCGGGTGTTCCACACGGGCAAGAGCATCGTGCCCATGAAGGTGCACGGCGGGTGGATCCCGCTGCAGCCCGGCCGGAGACCCGTCGGGCGGGTGCTCAGCAGCAAGGGCTTCACCACCGGCTTCATCGCGGACACCTACCACCACTTCAAGCCGGGGCTGAACTTCCACCAGGGGTACAGCTCGTGGGAGTGGATCAGAGGGCAGGAGAGCGACGCGTACCGGAGCGGGCCGCGGGAGAAGTTCGACCCCAAGCAGCACATGCCCGAGCACCTCTGGAACGAGAACTACGACGAGCGGATGCGGCAGTACCTGATGAACACGCAGGACTTCAAGGGTGAGAAGGACTACTTCTGCGCGGCGTCGATGCGGGCGGGCCTGCGGTGGCTCAAGGAGAACGCCGGGGCCGAGCGCTTCATGCTTTGGATCGACACCTTCGACCCGCACGAGCCGTGGGATGCGCCGCCGAAGTACCAGAAGATGTACCGGGACGACTACGGGTACAAGCGGTTCTTGTTCGGGTACGGCGTGCGGGGCAAGGACATCAAGCCGGAGGACTACCCGCTGCTCCAGGACCTGTATGCGGCCGAGGTGTCATTCGTTGACCACTGGGTCGGGCATCTCGTGGACGGCGTGCGGAAGCTGGGCCTGCTCGACGATACCGCTATCGTGTTCAGCACCGATCACGGGACGCACCTGGGCGAGGAGGGGTGCGTGCAGAAGACGGCGGGATTGCTGAACTCCTGTGTGGCGCAGCTTCCGCTCATCGTGCGGCATCCGGATCAGTCGCTCGCGGGCAAGCGTGTGGATGCGCTGACGCACGCGACGGACTACATGCCGAGCTTCCTGGACATGCTCGACATCGAGCACAAGCTCGACCTTGACGGCGAGAGCTTCCTGCCGCTGATGACGGGCGAGAAGGAGGCGCTCCACGAGTACGTGATCACGGAGTTCGGGAGCAACGCGGCCGTCCGCGACCTGGAGTGGCACTACTACCAGGACGCGAAGAACAAGGACTGGCTCCAGCCGTCGTACGTGACGGATCGGGCGGACAAGGTGAAGGCCGGCGGGCCCGGTGTGCCGCATCTGTACGACCTGGAGAATGATCCGGAGGAGACGAACAACGTGGTGCTGGAGAACGCGGAGGTCGTGGCGAAGATGCAGGGGCGGCTGAGGGAGTTGTATGGGGTGTAAGGCAGGGAGGTGCACGGCGGATGGAACAGGAGGGCGGCCAATGGGCCGCCCTCGTCTGCATGTGCCATATGAAGCCGCGTACGGCCTACGTCGGCGTCGCCAGGATGCCGACCTGTGGCGTGACCTCGGTCGTGAGGTCCCCGTCGAGGGCGGGGCCGGAGAGCTTGATGTGGCCGCCGAGGTCGCCGCGGGTGTTGAAGGTGACCTCAGACGTGCGGTCGCCGATGGTCAGCCGGACGCCGGCCACCCCGGGGCCCTGGATCAGCTCGGCTGCGTCCATCGCGGCGAGGCCCTGATCCCCGACTTGTATCACGTGCAGGAACACGTCCTCGGTCCGCGGCGCCCCCGGACTGACCTCGACGCGCCATTGGCCCATCATGGCGAGGTTCTCGGGCTTGAGGCCATCGGTGACGATGTCCCAGTTCTTGCCCGCAGCGAGGAACTCTTTCCCCGGGCCGCCGACGGGCGTGAGGACGGCGTCGGCGGGGAGGATGGTGCGGCAGAACATGCGGCCCTGCTGATGGTCGGCGCGGATGGTGGTGCCTTCGATGACCGGCTCGTAGGCGGTGTGGAGGAGCCAGTCCTTCTTGTAGGCGGCGTCGGTAGACGTGACGCGGTCGAAGATGACGAAGTGGTTGGGCATGAGGAAGACGAGCTGGCGGGTGGCGAGGGTGACCTTCTCGGGCAGGTCCGGTTGGCCCTCGCGCTCGACGCCGCCGTGCTGGTAGCACTCCGTGGCGTCGCCGGCGACGTAGACGTAGCGGTCGTTTGTCTCGAAGGCCTTGAGGACGGAGCCGAGCTGTTTGTGCTGCCCGCCGTGGCAGCCCTCGACCGTGCCGCCCCAGTACCGCGCCGGCGGCTCGCCGGGCTGGTGCACCGCGACGCAGTTGTGCGCCACCGTCTGGGCGTAGTAGTTGGCGAGGTGCTGGCCGTTGTCGAACTCCTTGTAGCGCGTGCCGGAGTCGAGCGCCAGGTGGCCCCGGTGATAGATGACGAAGTTCAGCGCGTCGAAGTGGCGATGCTGCCGCAGGATGCCGCCGCAGGTGAACAGGCAGTAGGTGTCCTCCGGGCCGGCGCCGGAGCGCATAAAGAGCTGGCCCATGTTCTCGAAGTTGCGGGCGTGCGGCAGGCGCTCGGGCTCGAAGGGCGGCGGCGAATGCTCCAGGCCTGACAGCAGGAAGGGGTAGATGAACCAGGAGCGGGAGTATGCCTTGTTCGGCAGCTTGTCCTGGAGGTGCCGGGCCAGGGCGGCGGCCTCCGGGGCCTCCTCTCCGTAGAGGTGGCGGATGTTGGCCATGTGGGTGAAGAGCTGCGATGCGCGGAGGCGGTTGTCGGTGTGCGGGGTGTCGCCGTAGCCGAACTCCATGGGCGCGTCGCCGGTCTCGATCCAGTTCCAGATGACGTAGTTGGCCAGCCAGGCGCTGTGGGGCCAGTCGGGAGCGATGTTCTCGCCGGTGGCGCTGAGCCAGGTGTAGAAGAAGTTCTGCTCGGACCACGGATACGCGCCGAAGGCGTAGCCAAGGGTCGGGGACGCCGAGCCGCCGTCGTCGCCGCAGGCGGACTTGCGGTGGGCGAGCAGCTTCATGTTCTCACTGTAGCCCCAGAGGAGCCACTCGTTGACGAGTTGCTCCTCGATGCCCGCGCCAAGGGCGGCGCAGCCCACGAACCACTTGCAGTTCGTGACGCCGTAGAACCCGGTGCTGTAGCCGCTCATGTTCTCGCGGTAGACGCGGGGCTGTGCGGTGTAGACCTTCTGCAGGACCTGCACGACCCGGGACATGTACTCCTGCCGCTCGGCGTCGGTGAGGTCGTTGTAGAGCCAGTCCCAGGCCAGCGTGGCGTGGACGCGAGACGTGGAGTACCAGTTGACCGACTTCCTCTCCTCGAAGCACTGCTCATAGAATGCCAGGCTCGTCTCAAGGGCCTTCTTCGCGAGGTCGAGGTACTTCGCGTCGCCGGTCATGAGGTAGATGAACGCAGCCTGGGCGGCCTCGTAGCCGAGCTCCCGGACCTCGGGCGTCGGGTCGTCGCCGATCTGCTCCTGCAGCCTGTCCACGCGGGCCTTGATGTAGTCGTACCAGTCCCTCTCCGGGCCGAGGGCGCGCGCGCGGACGGCCGGCCAGGTGTCGGCGTTGAAGAAGAGACGCGGGTGATCGGTGCGGATCCCTGCAGCCCACTCGGGAAGCTCCTGGGCCCCGGCGACCTGCGCCATTGCGGCCACCAGGATGATCGCGACGACGGCGATGTGAAGCACGGACATTGGTTCGCCTCCTCGGTTGTCCTGCATCCTCCGCGAGGGCAGCTACTCGACGCGGAGGCCCTTCGCCCCTCGATGTCCAACTCCTCGCCCGGAGGCACGATCGAGTGACACGAACAACACAGGCCCTCGTTCTGAGCGCACTACTGCTCATCATCCTGGCGGTCGGCCTCGGCAGCTCACAGGGCCAGCCCGGGGAGGGGCATCCGGTGATCGCGAAGGGCCTCGTCGGCGTGAAGCTGCACGAGCGGGGAGCGCATCTCGCCGAGGGGTTCGACGCGGACGAGATCGATACGGAGCAGTGGCGCATCTGGATCTCGGACGAGGGCAAGGTCAAGCTGCACGTAAGAGACGGGCGGTTCTACGTCGAGGGGCGCGGATCGCTGGGGCACAACGGGCTGTGGCAGCTCGGCGGGGCGAAGTACAAGGACGTGGCGCTCATAGGGCGCATGGACATCAGGGGCACTGGCGCGCGGCCGCATCAGGCCATCGTGCACCTCTGTGGCGGTGAGATGCCGCGGAGTCCCGATCACTGGATCGAGGTGACGATGCAGGATCGCGGCGAGGAGGCGCAGTTCAGCGTCGGGCTGGCGCTGCCTGATCCGACGCCTCGGCGCGGTCCGCCCGTCGTGCTCCCCCGGCGCGGTGAGGAGGGCTTCCTGGCAAAGCTGGAGCTGGATGCCGGGACGAACCTGTGCTCGATGGCGGTGCATGACGGGGAGACGTGGTGGGAGCTGATGGAGCCGGTGGAGCTGCTGCTGCGGACGACGCGCTGTGAGGTGAAGATCCGGGGAGGGGGCGGCGCGCGCGCGGGTGAGGAGGAGGCGCAGAGCACGGCGTGGTTCGACGACGTGCGCATCTACCCGAGGCCGGCGACGCATCCGGTACTGCTCCGGATCGTCAACAAGGACGGCTCCAGGCCATGGGCGCGGCCGGGCGGGCGGTGGCCGCCGACGATCCAGGTGGCCGGGCAGGCCGAGCGCTCGGTCGGTGACCTGGTGGTGGAGTTGTGGACGGCCGACGGGGAGACGCTGGTGTCGCGGGTCCAGTCCAAGCACATGGGGCACTACATGCTGCCGTTGAAGGACGCGCCGTGGGACGTGTATCCGGTGGCGGCGAAGGTCCGGCTGCTGCTGGACGGCGAGGTGCTGGGTGAAGAGGTCGAGATCCCTCTGGAGGGTCTCGAGGGTCTGTATCCGGACGATGTGTGGAACTTGATACTCGAATGAGTCGCTGCGTCTATCCCCGCATTGCCTCCTCGACGAACGGCCACATGATGTCGCCGTAGAACTGGTGGCCCTTCGGACCATAGCGGTGGGCGAAGCGCTCGGGCTGCCCGGCGGCGGCGTAGATGGCCTGGACTCCGGCGACGGCTCTGTCAACCTCGGAGAGAGGGAACAGCGTGTCGGCCTTGCCATTGACGATCAGCAGGGGCCGGGGCGCGATGAGGCCAGCGACGTCGGAGAACTCCCCGAAGCTGAGGATGCCCGGGACGGTGTTGCAGTCGCAGTGGTGGACGAGCCCATTCTCGCCCACGTAGGTGGCGAAGGAACAGCTCGGGACGGCCACCGTGACTCTCGTGTCGCACGCGGCCGCGTACGTGGTGCACACGCCCCCGCCCGAGTTGCCCATCACCAGGATGCGGCCTGGGTCTACGTCCGGCAGTGTGACGGCCCAGTCAATGATGCGCTGCACGTCCCAGACGCGCTCGCCGATGACGGTCCGTCCGGCCAGGAGGCAGTGGATGAGCTGGCTGCGGCAGTGCCGGTCGCCGTGGCGCTTGTTCAGGTCGGGCACGTACGATGGCTCGAAGCCGCGGGTGTTGGGGGCGATGGCGATGAAGCCGCGCCTGGCGGCCTGCACCGCCACATCGGCCTCGCGCTCCACGATGCGCTGCCGGTAGTGCTCCTCGCTGCGGCTGACACCGGCGTACGTGTCGAAGCCGCGGGCCTCGTGCCCGTGTGGCATGACAGCCAACGGTCTGCGGCCGCGCTGCTTGGGCTTGAGGAGCCAGAAGGGTATGCGGACGTCGGGCTCGGTCTCGATGTGGCCCGCCTGCCGCGTGCAATCGCGCAGGTCCTCAGTGTCGCCCAGCTCGACCGCGGGCTGGTGCTCGCGCAGCTCGAGCGCCATGCGCTCCAGCCCCAGCAGCCGCCTCAGCGCCGGGCGCGCCACGCTCTGCCACGCGGCTACACCGGTCGGCGTCTTCGCCCAACAGGCGTGCTCTCTCCCCTCCTCCGCGTACAAGCGGCCCAGGTACTCCAGGACGGAAGCGGAATGCTGAGGTGTTCTGTCCGCGGGGCTCATCGGATGCCTCCGGTGGCCTGTGGTTGTGCGTTCCTGCGCCACTTCGCCCACCCATGCCGCAGAATCCTGCTCCGGATGCGCGGCCGGACGAAGCCTGGCAGGATACAGGCGACGCAACAAGGAAGTCGGCAGTTGCGGGCGTGGGGGCTGCGGCGCTGCCGGGTGCGCAAGGCCGGGCCTCGCCCCGGGGCATCCACGCAGAGGAGGCAAGCGCGCACGGCCGCGTAGGCCAATGGACCCGATGACACGACTGGCGTACGGTCTGCTGATGGGCATCATGCTCCCGACGGTGAGCGCCACGGACGCCCTCTCCGACGAGCCGCAGCGCTACCCCATCCCGCCCGACTCCATCCGGCACGAGCAGGGGAACTGCTACATCGCGTCGATGGACTTCGGCGAGGAGGGCGACAAGTTCACCGGCAACAAGTCGATGCTGGTGCTGTACGAGAACGGAAAGCCCCTCGGCCCGCCGCGCAGCGCGCACGCGCAGATCCGAGAGACTGGGCGGGGACGGTATTCGCACTGGACGCGGGAGAGCCTCTACTTCTCCGCCTCCGACAACACGGATCCCCGCACCAACGGGCGCACGTATGAGGCGGCATCGGCGAATCCGCGCAGCACACTGGGCGGGGCGGCGCGGCTGCCGGTGGAGCACAAGACGCACGTTGAGGAGATCAGATCGCGCCGGCACGCGTACGCCATCGAGATGGGCGGCACGCTGGACGCGGAGAACACGAAGACGCTGCCCAGCAGCAACTGCTACATCACGTTCCAGCCCAACATCTCGCTCACCATCGAGAACGTCGGCGATGCGCCGGTGGTGAATCCGCGGCTCGTGATCAACGACCGCGGCAACTGGTACACCTTCGAGAGCCTGCTGGAGGAGTTCACGCGGGGGGCGAAGACGGATCAGGAGAAGGTGTACTTCATCTGGCAGACGATGCGGGAGAACCTGTACCACGAGAGCCCGCTGTTCGGCGACAATGAGCCGCACGATCCCGTGAGGCTGTTCAACATCTTCGGCTTCAACCTGTGCGACGATGCGGGGAACGCGGGGTGCTCGCTGTTCCACCACGCGGGCTTCGAGGGGTCGCAGAACCGGTCGCTGCACGGGCACGTGCAGTGCGAGGCGTTCATCAATGGCGGCCATCAGTTCATGGACATTGACATGGACTGCTTCTATTTGGACCGGGAGAATGAAGTGCCGGTGAGCGGCGACGCCTGCGCGCGGGACCACGACCTGGCGCGGCGGGAGCTGAACTACGGGCCGGTTGTGGATCGCTTCCGCAGCAGCGACAGCCCGGCGGCGCTCTTCGGCCCCGACGACGGAGCGAGTCACCCGACGCACCGGGGGCACGAGATCGCATACGCGCTGCGGCCCGGGGAGAAGGCCGTCTTCCGGTGGGACAACACCGGGAAGTACTGCGCCGAGAACGAGGCGCGCGCCCATCGGCCGAAGTACTACGGCAACTCGAAGTTCGTGTACCGGCCGCGGCTGGACCTGCATTCAGTTCGCACTGACGCCGCTGCAGCCGTGGACATAGAGGAGGCCAGGACGGCCAGCGCCGGGCCCGCCCTGGCGGGAGCCTCGCCCAACGCGCATCTCGTGTACCAGATCAGCGTGCCCTACGCCATCTGCGGCGGCACCGTGCGCGCGTACTTCGTCCGGCAAGACGCGCGGGACAAGTTCACCATCGCCATGTCGCTGGACGGAGAGACGTGGAAGGAGTTGTGGGCGGAGGAGGGCCGCGGCACGCACGAGGCGGAGGTGTCGCTGGACGAGGCGCTGGACCTGCACAACGCGCCCGCCAAGTACAGCTACCAGGTGCGCGTCGGGCTGGGCGCGGCACTGCGCCAGAGCGCCTGGCTCCGCTCTCTGGAGCTCGAGACCGACGTACTGGCTGCTCCGACCTCGCTCCCCCGCCTGCGCCTCGGCGCCAATCGAGTCGCTTACACCGACGACACTGACGGGCCGCATCGCGTGCGCATCACCCACGAGTGGCAGGAGACGGACGCCGTGAAGCCGCTCCCGCCGCCGAAGGCGCCGGAGTATCCGCGCCCCGGGGCGACCATTTCGGACTCCATCGTCACGTTCTCCTGGCCCCCCGTCGAGGACGCCGCGAAGTACCATCTCCAGGTGAGTCGGCGCCCGGACTTCCGCTTCCCCTACCGGACGAGCCTGGACGTCATCATCCCGAGCACGGAGTGGACCGTGCCGTACACGGGCATCTACAGCCCGGACACGACGTACTACTGGCGCCTGCGGTGCCAGGACCACTGGGGCGCGTGGGGCGAGTGGAGCGATGCGTGGACGTTCAGTTGGCGCGGGCCGCGCGTGCCGGTGAATGTGCGCGCGGAGGCGGAGGGGCAGACGTTCACGCTCCGCTGGGAGCCCAACCCCCGCGGCGAGCGGCCGGTCCGCTACGAGGTATACGGCAGCGACGAGCAGGGGTTCTCGATCCACAGGGAACAGCACGAGGTGCCCGGGCGCGGCAAGGTCCCGGGCAACTTCCTGGGCGAGACGACCGACACGTCGCTGGTCGTCGTGTCGCCGACGGCCACCGCCGAGAACGCTAACAAGGCCTTCTACCGCGTGGTGGCCATCGACGCCAACGGCACCGCCAGCGGCTGCTCGGACTACGCCGAGCTGCCGCACCCGTTCGTCCACAGTAGGCCCCTCACGCAGGCGCGGGCCGGTCAGGCGTATCGGTATGAGGTCAAGAGCCTGCGCTCGCTGGGCGACTACCAGTGCAAGCGAGACCCGACGGTCACCTACAAGAAGTACGCCTACAGATTCTGGGACATCGAGGAGAACGCCTTCGAGCTGGTGGAGGGCCCGGACTGGCTGACCGTGGACGCGAAGACGGGCGTGCTGTCGGGGACGCCGGGGGCAGGCGACGTGGGTACGGCGCGCGTGAAGGTGAAGGTGACGGACCAGTTCGACGGGCAGGCGGAGCAGGAGTACGACGTGCGCGTGGCGCGATAGGGCGGGCGCAAGAGCGCAGGATGCCCCATGGACAGCGCTGACTTCCTGGTCTGGCTGGAGCATCTCCGGTCGGGCGCGACGGACTGGGTCTTCATCAAGGCATCGTGGCTGGGCCTGAGTCATCCGTACATGGCTGTCCTGGTGTCCATCTACCTCTGTGTGGGGCACCGGTTCGGCTTCCGGCTGCTGGTCGTGTTCCTCCTCAGCGCCTACTCCAACGGCCACCTGAAGATGGAGTTTGACACGCTGCGCCCCTTCGTGGCGGACCCGGAGCGATTTGCCGATGCGCTGTACACGGACTCGGCGGGCGGAGGGGCCTTCCCGAGCGGTCACGCGCAGAATGCGGCGGCCGTGTACGGTCTGATCGCGGTCCGGTTGAGGTCGTGGGGCACGCGAGCGCCGATCATCCTCCTCATCCTCCTCATCTCCTTCTCGCGCCTGTACTGCCAGGTCCACTGGCCGGTGGACGTCATCGGGGGGCTGCTCATCGGCTTCCTCCTGATAGTGCTCTTCCTGACTGTCCTGGGCGCCTGGCAGGCAAGCGGCAGGCGGCTGAGCCTCGGGCACTGGGCCATCGTGGTGATCGTCGTCGCCGGGCTCATGAATCTGCTGGCCCTGCTGCGTCTGGGACAGGCGGGGTTCGAAGTCGAGGACGTGAAGGACTGCCTGCGCGCGGCCGGGGGGCTGCTGGGGGTGGGACTGGGCTATGTGCTGGTGGAGGGCCGCGGCTACGACGCCCGGAC
>JASFTE010000107.1:0-10446 GCA_050114035.1 Armatimonadota bacterium
TGTTCGGAATGGGAACGGGTGTGGCCCCTCCGCTATGGTCACCGGGACAATGCTGCGTGTAGCCCAACGAGGCGCGGCGGGCGCCTCGGATCTCGTCGGGCCCTCATACGCCGGCGCCTCCGTGCTGCGCCTCCGTGCTCCGCCTCCGTGCTGCGCCTCCGTGCTGCGGCCCGGGGGCGCCCGGCACTGCACAGCGGACGCGTGGGTGCTGGCGGATCAGTTCGACGATGTACCCCTGACATAAGCCAAGCGCTCGGGCGATTAGGACTGGTTAGCTGAACACATTACTGTGCGTACACTCCCAGCCTATGTAGCAGGTGGTCTTCCTGCGCCCTAACATGTTTACCATCGAGGAGGCCTTATCTTGAGGTGGGCTTCGCACTTAGATGCTTTCAGCGCTTATCCCGTCCGGACATGGCTACCCGGCCTTTGCCACTGGCGTGACAACCGGAACACTAGAGGTCCGTCCACCCCGGTCCTCTCGTACTAGGGGCAGCTTCTCTCAAGCCTCCAACGCCCACGGCGGATAGGGACCGAACTGTCTCTCGACGTTCTGAACCCAGCTCGCGTACCAACTTTAATGGACGAACAGTCCAACCCTTGGGACCGGCTCCGGCCCCAGGATGTGACGAGCCGACATCGAGGTGCCAAGCTTCGCCGTAGCTGTGGACGCTCGGGCGAAATTAGCCTGTTATCCCCGGGGTAGCTTTTATCCGTTCGCTTCGGCCCTTCCACTCGGAACCGTCGGGTGACTAGGCCCTGCTTTCGCATCTGCTCGACCCGTCGGTCTCGCAGTTAAGCTCCCTTATGCCCTTGCACTCTACGCGCGATTTCTGGCCGCGCTGAGGGAACCTTTGGGCGCCTCCGTTACCTTTTGGGAGGCGACCGCCCCAGTCAAACTACCCACCAGACACTGTCTCCTGACCGGGTAACGGCCAGGGTTAGGATTCCTGTCATGCTAAGGGTGGTATTCCAAGGACGACTCCACCACGGCTGACGCCATGGCTTCGCAGTCTCCCACCTATCCTATACAGAGCATGAAAGAACCCAATGCCAGGCTATAGTAAAGCTCCACGGGGTCTTTCCGTCCTGCCGTGGGTAACCGGCATCTTCACCGGTATTACAGTTTCGCCGAGTCCCTGGCCGAGACAGTGTGGGAGTCGTTACGCCTTTCGTGCAGGTCGGTAATTATCCGACGAGGAATTTCGCTACCATAGGACCGTTATAGTTACGGCCGTCGTTCACCAAGGCTTCGGTTCGGAGCTTCGCCCGTCGCATTGCTGCACGAGGCAGCGGCGCAACGGGCTTACCCCTTCCCTTAACCGTATGGCACTGGACAGGCGTCAGCCCCTATACCTCAGCTTGCGCTTTGGCAGAGACCTGTGTTTTTGGTAAACAGTCGCTCCCACCTGGTTTTTGCAGCCCTTCCCCACTCAGCGAGTTTGCATCGCTTCACGGGTACTGGGCGCCCCTTCTCCCGAAGTTACGGGGCCAATTTGCCGAGTTCCTTAGCCAGGGTTCTCTCGCGCGCCTTAGGATGCTCTCCTCGCCTACCTGTGTCGGTTTGCGGTACGGGCACTACTCGGCTCCTACGAGGTTTTTCTTGGCAGTATGGGTACCGCCACTCCGCTTCCACCGAAGCTTCCACGGGCCCAACGCCCCTCAGAGCTGGCTTTGGATAAAGCCTTGGGCGGACGGATTTGCCTATCCGCCCCTCCTACGGGCAAGGCACGCACACTTCCAGCCGTGCGCTGGCTTCCCCTTCTGCGTCACCCCTTCGTCAACGCCGAGCAGTGGCGCCGGAATATCAACCGGCTGTCCATCGCCTACGACTTTCGTCCTCGGCTTAGGCCCGGCTAAACTTAAGAGGACGAGCCTTCCTTAAGAAACCTTAGGCTTTCGGCGGCTGAGATTCTCACTCAGCTTTTCGCTACTCGTACCGGCATTCTCACTTCCGCATCGTCGACAGGTCCTTACGGTCCTGCTTCTATACCTAACGCGGAACGCTCCCCTACCAAGCATGCGAGGTATTGGGAGTAGGGTGTGAGGCAGAGAGTGGCTCGCGCGCGCCAGTGTGTGCTCGAGGCGTTCGCGCGCCCGAGGGCGCGCTGGGCCGCAAGCACTGCTGAACGCGCGGAGAGAGCCATCCCTGTTGCCTCGCCTACGCCCTCCCACACGCTTCCGCGGCTTCGGTACTAGACTTGAGCCCCGTTACATTTTCGGCGCGAGATCACTCGACCAGTGAGCTGTTACGCACTCTTTAAAGGGTGGCTGCTTCTAAGCCAACCTCCTGGCTGTCTTGGCAGTCTCACAACCTTTTCCACTTAGCCTAGTTTAGGGACCTTAGCCGGCGGTCTGGGCTGTTTCCCTTTTGACCACGAAGCTTATCCCCCGTAGTCCGACTCCCCAGCTAGAAGTAGCGGCATTCGGAGTTTGATTGGGTTTGGTACCCGTGTAAGGGCCCTAGCCCATTCAGTGCTCTACCTCCGCTACCCATCGCTGAAGGCTAGCCCTAAAGCTATTTCGGGGAGAACCAGCTATCGCCGAGCTCGGTTGGCTTTTCACCCCTACCCACAGGTCATCCCACAGTTTTTCAACACTGACGGGTTCGAGCCTCCACGCAGGATTAGCTGCGCTTCGCTCTGCCCATGGGTAGCTCGCTCGGTTTCGGGTCTGTGACACGCGACGGTGCACGGCCAACCGCAAGCGGTTGCTCGCGCGATCGCCCATTTCGGACTCGCTTTCGCTACGGCTCCGGAGGTACACTCCTTAACCTGCGCCACGCATCATAACTCGCCGGTTCATTCTGCAAGAGGCACGCGGTCACCCGGTCACAAGTGACATCGGGCTCCCACTGTTTGTAGGCGTACGGTTTCAGGTCCTTTTCACTCCCCGTCTGGGGTGCTTTTCACCTTTCCCTCACGGTACTAGTTCGCTATCGGTCGTTGAGAGTATTTAGCCTTGGAGGTGTGGTTCCCCCTGATTCACACAGGATTTCACGTGTCCCGTGCTACTTGGGCGTGCGCGGAGCAAGCTGTTCGCCTTTCGCTTACAGGGCTATCACCTTCTCCGGCGAAGCTTTCCAGCTATCTTCAGCTAGACGAACAGTTTGTAACTTGCCTGCGGGCTCCGGAGGCCCGCTACCGCGCATCCCGCGACCCTGCATGCGCAACGGCTCCGGCCTTGAACACGCACACAGTTTAGGCTGTTCCCCGTTCGCTCGCCGCTACTGAGGGAATCGCGGTTGCTTTCTCTTCCTCGGGCTACTAAGATGTTTCAATTCGCCCGCTTACCCTCTCCGGGCTATTTTGTTCACCCGGAGATGACGCCGGTTGAGCGGCGCGGGATTACTCCATTCGGGCATCCCCGGTTCATAACGCTTGCTTGCAGCTCACCGGGGCATTATCGTTGCTTGCTACGCCCTTCGTCGGCTCTCAACGCCAAGGCATCCACCATACGCCCTTAGTAGCTTGGCTGAGTGCCAAGGGTACATCGGCGAAATGATCAACCGTGACCCACTACGTCCGCTATGCAGTTGTCAAGGTGCACTCTACGCCCACGCGCACTGCGCGGGCCATCTGCGGCTTCGGGCACAACGGCCCGTCCGCAGAAATCTGGTGCTACGTCGTGTCGCCGGATCCCGTCGCATCGCTCGCGGGTGGCCCCAGCGGCCGGGCTGCTGGCTCGTGGCTGGTGGAGACGACCGGATTCGAACCGGCGACCTTCTCGGTGCAAGCGAGACGCTCTCCCAGCTGAGCTACGTCCCCATGAGCCCGCTCCGCGGTCGCGGCCGGCTGATGGCCATATGGTGGCCCCGGCTGGAGTCGAACCAGCGACCTCGCCCTTATCAGGGGCGCGCTCTAACCGGCTGAGCTACAGGGCCCCCAACCCGAATCCCAGCCGCCGGCCCCCCTCGTTGCACATTGTCTCTCAAGGTTCGTTGCGACAACGAAAAAACCGGAGGGAGCTGTTCCCTCCGGCCTCACGTGCGCCAGAAGAGAGAACGAGTCCCTGAGAAGCACTCGGTTACGGGCCGCGGCTGTCCGCGCTAATGGACGCTTGTCCTTTCCCCCGCCCGCGCTTGGAATCGGCCGCTCGGCTGCACGCCGAGCTCGGCACCGATCCCTGAGAACTGAATAGCGTGCTGGGCCGCCACGTGGCGGCGCCGGCGACGACAGTCGACCTCGTCTACCCGCAGGGCTGCGAAGCTCCGCGGGAGACTGCTCCTTAGAAAGGAGGTGATCCAGCCGCACCTTCCGATACGGCTACCTTGTTACGACTTCGTCCCAATCACAAGCCTCACCTTCGACGGCTGCCTCGGCGCGAATGGCCGTTGGCCCACCGGCTTCGGGCACTGCCTGCTTTCGTGACGTGACGGGCGGTGTGTACAAGGCCCGGGAACGTATTCACCGCGACGTTGCTGATTCGCGGTTACTAGCGATTCCAACTTCATGGAGTCGAGTTGCAGACTCCAATCCGAACTGGGACCGGCTTTAGGGATTCGCTCCGCCTCACAGCTTCGCTGCCCTCTGTACCGGCCATTGTAGCACGTGTGCAGCCCAGGGCGTAAGGGGCATGCCGACTTGACGTCGTCCCCACCTTCCTCCTGATTACTCAGGCAGTTTCAGAAGAGTGCCCGGCTTTACCCGATGGCAACATCTGATGAGGGTTGCGCTCGTTGCGGGACTTAACCCAACATCTCACGACACGAGCTGACGACAGCCATGCACCACCTGTCACCCGGCCTGCTTGCGCAGGAAGCCCGGTTTCCCGGGGTATCCGGGGATGTCAAGCCCTGGTAAGGTTCCCGGCGTTGCATCCGATTGAGCCACATGCTCCACCGCTTGTGCGGGCCCCCGTCAATTCCTTTGAGTTTCAGCCTTGCGGCCGTACTCCCCAGGCGGGGCACTTAACGCGTTAGCATAACAGCACTGAGAGGGTCGATACTCCCAACACCTAGTGCCCATCGTTTACAGCTAGGACTACCGGGGTATCTAATCCCGTTCGCTCCCCTAGCTTTCGCGCCTCAGCGTCAGTAGCGTTCCAGAGAGCAGCCTTCGCCACAGGCGTTCTTGCTGATATCTACGCATTTCACCGCTCCACCAGCAATTCCACTCTCCTCTCCCGTACTCTAGCCAAGCAGTTTCGCAAGCCGTTCCTGGGTTGAGCCCAGGGATTTCACCTACGACTTACCTGGCCGCCTACGCGCGCTTTACGCCCAGTAAATCCGGACAACGCTCGCCCCCTACGTCTTACCGCGGCTGCTGGCACGTAGTTAGCCGGGGCTTCCTTTGGGGGTACCGTCGCTCCGGGCGGTGCAAGCGCCCGGCATTCGTCCCCCCTGACAGGGCTTTACGACCCGAAGGCCTTCATCACCCACGCGGCGTCGCTGCGTCAGGCTTTCGCCCATTGCGCAAGATTCCCTGATGCTAACTCCCGTAGGAGTCTGGACCATGTCTCAGTCCCAGTGTGACCGACCACCCTCTCAGGCCGGCTACCCATCGTCGCCTTGGTAGGCCGTTACCCTACCAACAAGCTAATAGGCCGCGGGCCGATCCCGGAGCGAACCGAAGTCCTTTCATACACGGAAGATGCCTTCCGGCATAATACCCGGTATTAGCCACCATTTCTGGAGGTTATCCCGGGCTCCGGGGCACGTTGCCCACGTGTTACTCACCCGTTCGCCGCTAGGTACCACGGCGCCGCTTCTGTCGCTCCGCCCGAAGGCGGATTGACAGATGCCGCAGTGTGGACCTCGCTCGACTCGCATTCATAAGGCACGCCGCCAGCGTTCGTCCTGAGCCAGGATCAAACTCTCCGTGGAAAAAACGGCACTCCTGGCAGTTGGCGCAAAGACCAACTCCGGAGGTTGCATCCGCACAACCTACCGTCGCACTGGCACGCTATTCAGTTCTCAAGGATCGATGTGCCACCGGGCAACACTGCCGCCCGGTTTCGCAGCAGTGTAGTATACATAAATGCCGATGGGCGGTCAAGCGTGGCCGCCCACTTTTTTCCGCGGCTCCTGCGCCGGGCACCGACAACTGCCCCGGAGCGTGCATCAAGGCCCGCGCCAGGCTCCTCCCAGCGCTCCGCTGCTTTCCTACGCCAGCCTGAGTATACCCGTTCTTGCGCCTCTGGAAACGGTGGCGTCTCGCCCGTCTCCGACCGTCACAGGGCCACTGCACGCAGCCCCAGTGCGACACACAACATGGACAGGCCGAACACCAGGAGAGTTGACGAGCGCCTCTCGCCGTAGGTATCGGCCGCCAGCCTCAGTATGCCGGCGACGCCCAGGATGCCCGCAGCACCGAACAGCAGCGAGGGCTCCATTGGGATTCACCTTCCTCCCCGTCGCAGACCCTCTGCCCTATGTGTATTGTGCCCCAACTGGAGCCGTTTTTGAGCCGCCGCCTGCCCCCGGGCGCGGCACGCACGGGGCCCCGCGGCGCCGCTACTTGATCTCGACGGTGGCGCCGGATTCCTCGAGCTGCTCCTTCATCTTCTCGGCTTCCTCTTTCGGCACCGCCTCTGCGACCACGGCGCCCGGAGCCGACTCGACGAGGTCCTTGGCCTCCTTGAGCCCGAGGCTGGTGAGCTGGCGCACGACCTTGATGACCGGCACCTTCTTCTCGCCCACCGAGGCCAGCTCCACGGCGAACTCCGTCTGCTCCTCCTCGGCCGCCGCCTCCGCTCCCGCGGGTCCTGCCGCGGCGGCCGCGACGGGCGCCGCCGCGGTGACGCCAAACTCCTCCTGCAGCGCGTCCACGAGATCCTTCAACTCCAGGACGCTCATGCTCTTTACGGCCTCAATGATCTCATCTTTCGACATCGGTAACGACCCCTTTCAGCATAGGGAAAGATTGACACGCGCTGGTCGCCGCGGCTACTGCTCCGGCACCGCTTGCTCGTCCGCGATGGCGTGTAGCGTAAAGACGAACTCGGAGAGTATCCCCCTGAGCGTGTGGACGAGGCCGGCGACGGGCGCATTGAACCCGCCGAGGAGCTGCGCCAGGAGCAGCGGCCGCGGCGGCAACTCGGCGAGCCGACGCACTTGCTCCCCCGAGTACAGCTCACCGTCCACAATGCCGCCTTTGATGCTGATGACTTCGTGCTCCGAGGCAAACTCCACCAGCGTCTTGGCCGCGGGCACCGGATCCTCGCAGAACGCAAGAGCCGTCGGGCCGCTCAACAGCTCGGCGAGTGTCGCCGCCGCGGTGTCCCCGACGGCGATCTTCATCAGCCGGTTCTTCACGACCCTGAAATCCACATCCCTCTCCCGCATCAGTCGCCGGAGCTCATTGATCTCGGCCACACGCAGGCCCCGGTAGTTACAGGCGATGGCGCACGGCACTGCCCCAATGTGCTCCCGGAGCTGTGCGACTGTGGCCTCTTTCTCAGGCGTTGGCATGGCTTGCCGACCTCCGTGCCTCGAGCATGATCGGCTGCGACGGCCAAACGAAGAGGGCCCCGTGGCCCGGGGCCCATGCTGCGCGTGGGCGCGCCTCACAGCACGCCGACGCGACCAGCCTGGGCGGGCGGCACATGAGCGCCATTACGCGATCTGCCATCGCACCGGCCGTCTGCGGCTGTCTCGATTGCTCGTAGCTGGTAGTGCCTTGCTCTGAGTCTCGACCTCCCGCACCGCCGCGCTAGGCAGCGACGGCGAGCGCCTCCCGGGGATCGATTCTGATCCCGGGGCCCATCGTTGACGACAGGGCAATGCTGACGATGTAGCGCCCCTTGGCGCTCGGCGGTCGCGCGCGCACCACTGCATCCAGCAGCGCTCGGATGTTCTCCTCGAGCTGCGCCGGCTCAAAGGACGCCTTCCCCACAGACACGTGCAGCACGGCGCCCTTGTCCATCTTGAACTCCACCCGGCCCTCTTTCAACTCTCGCACGACTCGCCCGATGTTCGTGTCCAGAGTGCCGGCTTTCTTGTTCGGCATCCGGGGGCCGAGCTTCTTGCCCAGCCGACCCACCATGCGCATGACCTCGGGATGCGCAACGAGGATGTCGAACTCGTCCCACCCGCCGTCGATGGCCTCAACGAGGTCCTCGGCGCCCACGCGATCTGCTCCGGCCTCCTCCGCCTCTGTGGCGCTCTCGTCCTTTGCGAAGACGGCCACACGCGGCGTCTTGCCGGTGCCATGGGGCAATGCAAGCACGCCGCGGACGCTCTGCTCGCCCTTGGACGGATCAACGCCCAGCTTGATGGCTATCTCGATGGTCTCGTCGAACTTGGCGCTCGACGCATCCCGCACGGCGGCGACGGCCTCGGGCAGATCGTAGAGCTGCTCCGGGTCGAGCCCTGCCCTCAGCGTCTTGGCACGCTTGCTCATGCTCCGCTTTCCCATGGCGTTTCACCTATGGCGCGACCTCGATGCCCATGCTGCGGGCGGTGCCCTCAATGATCTTGATCGCCGCGTCTACATCGTACGCGTTGAGGTCGGCCTGCTTCTGCTCCGCGATCGCCTTGACCTGCTCGCGCGTAACTGTGCCTACCTTCTCCTGGTTCGGCTCGCCGGACGCCTTCTCGATCCCGGCCGCCTTCTTCAGGAGGCTCGCGGCGGGCGGCGTCTTGCAGACGAAGGTGAAACTCCGGTCCTGGTACACCGTGATCTCAACGGGAACGATGTTGCCCACCTGCGACGCCGTCTTCTCGTTGTAGGCCTTGCAGAACTCCATGATGTTCACGCCCTGCTGGCCCAGGGCAGGCCCAACGGGCGGCGCGGGGGTCGCCTTCCCCGCCGCGACGTGCAGTTTGATTACGCCGATCACTTTCTTCGCCATGTCAATGCCCCGACGTCTCTGGCTTAGCTCAACGGGCGCGCGTCCCCCGGCCGGCGCCGAACGGGCCGGGATACGCTCCCGTGTGGCTACAGTTTGTCCACCTGCGTGAAGTCGAGCTCCACTGGGGTGTCGCGACCGAAGATAGAGATCTGGACGGTCAGTTTCTCTCGGTGCGCGTCAACAGCCGTGATCTTGCCGCTCATCTCGGCGAAGGGGCCGTCGTTCACCAGAATGGCTTCGTCCACATCAAAGGCCAGCCGCGGCACGGCGGCCTCCTCGCCAACCGTCTGCAGTACGTTCTCAACCTCGTCGGGCTTCAGGGGCACGGGCTTGGTGCCGGAACCCACGAATGCGGTCACGCCGGATGTCTGCCGAACGAGGTGGCCCGTGCGATTGTTCAGGGACATCTGGATCAGCACATAGCCAGGGAACAGCTTCTTCTTCACCACGCGCCGCTTGCCGGAGGTGGACTTGACCTCTTCCTCCGTGGGCACCAGGATGCGGCCGAAGAACTGGTCCAGATCAGCGGACTTCGCCATCTTCTCTATGCTGGCCTTGACCTTGTTTTCGTGTCCCGTGAGCGTATGGACCACGTACCACTGCTTTTCCATTGTCCCCACACCGACGCCCGTGTTGACTGCGCGCCGCAGCGCAGCGGAGCCGTTACTGGTAGATCTTGAGTCCGGCAACCAGCTTCGTGAAGATGAAATCCAGGATCCCAACGTAAGCCGCCACAAACACGACGGCGACGAGAACAACGAGCGTGAAGGAGTGTGTCTCCTCCCTCGTCGGCCATACGACCTTCCGCATCTCTGTCATGACCGCGCCGAGGAAGCGCCGCAGCTCGGGCAGCATGGCGAACGCCGCCGCCGCCGCCAGCGCCGCGCAGCCGCCCCAGAAACCGTACACGTACAGCGACGTGTCGCCCTTGAACGTCCTGAGGCCAAAGACCAGCAGGACCGCGGCAAGGGCGCCCGCCACCCCGCACAGAATCCGGCGATGCCGCGTCGAGGCCCGCAGATGGACGAGATACGAGTACGCGAAGCCGACCGCGCCGAGCCCCAGCCCAGCCAGGCAGATCACCTGACGCACTTGCTGTGATAGTCCGCCTGTATCGTCCATATGTCTCACACGTGACCGGCGCCCGGCGTCCGCGCTGGCCACCGTCGGACTCTCGTGGCAGGCCCGGCCGGACTCGAACCGACAACCTGCGGTTTTGGAGACCGCTGCTCTGCCAATTGAGCTACGGGCCTACGACCGTGTCGTCGCCCGAACCACGCCGCCGCGAAGTCCCAGCTTCCCCGGACGCGCCAGCTCCGAGACTACCTCCGCAGCCGTGTCTCGCGGTGCTCCGTGTGCCGCCGACAGCGCCGGCAGTACTTCTTGAGCACAAGCCGATCCGGAGTCGTCCTCCGGTTCTTGCTCTTGACGTAGTTGACGGACTTACAGCCTGAACACTGCAGCGCGAACTTCTCGGTGGCCATATCGATCGCCCAAGCGCCCTGGCCGGCGACCTCCTAACTCCTCTAGTCCTCTATCTTGGTCACGACGCCGGCGCCGACGGTGTGGCCGCCCTCGCGGATGGCGAAGTGCAGGCCCTCCTGCATGGCGATCGGCATGATCAGCTCCACGCTCAGCTCCTCCACGTTGTCC
>JASFTE010000108.1:0-10411 GCA_050114035.1 Armatimonadota bacterium
CGCGCAGAACCCGGCCGTGGCCAACTTCCGCGATGACTCGCCGGGGCTGGAGATGGTCTCGATCAACTTCTGGCGCAACCAGGGCATCCTGCACTTCTACGATGCCGACGGGGACATCTACCACGACTGCGAGCCGAACCAGTTCGGCAGCATGTGCCTGCCGATCAACTGGACGGGGCGGTCGGAGGAGTACTTCGTGCACTCGCCCAACGTGGACGAGGGCGGCATGTTCGACGGCTGGGGGCGGCGGGTGGTGAGGTTCCCGGACGACGGGCACCCGGACATGTGCAACGCGGTGCTGGACATCACGGGCGATTGCCGCGACGAGGTGGTCGTGTGGGATCCGCACGAGATCTGGGTCTACACTCAGGATGATGGCCCCAAGACCGGCCGCCTGTACAGGCCCGTGCGCAACTCGCTGTCCAACTACTCCAACTACCAGGCCACTGTGTCGCTGCCGGGGTGGTCGGATGATTGACGCAGGCGGCGTGCCCTCCATGCACGACGACAGGCCGAGCCGCGCTCTGGTGTGACGCGGCGGACGGAGGGCGAACGCCCATGTGTGGTATCTGTGGTGACAGATGACACGCCGAAGGAGAGAAGCGCACATGCCCCCTCGACCCCGCCAGCGGGGGCTGGCCATCGCCCTGCTGGTCGCTGCCGCGACGTTGATCGCCTGGCTGCCCAGGATGCTTGTCGCCGCCGACGTGAGGACCGATCCGGCGCCGGCGGCGACGGTATCCGCCGATGACTACGCGAAGCCGAAGTTCTGCGGCGCGTGCCACCAGGCGCTCTACGAGCAGTGGGACGGGACGATGCACTCGCATGCCAGCGATGATCCGTTCTACACAGGGCTGTTCGTGCTGGCCGGCAAGGAGACCGACGGTCTGACTGACACCTTCTGCTCTCGCTGCCACACGCCCATCGGTCGCGTGGCGGGCGAGGTGCCGCCCGCCGATCACTCCGAGCTCAGCGAGGTCTCAAAGCGGGGCGTGTCGTGCGATTTCTGCCACACCATGACCGGCCACAAGGCCATTGGCAACGCACAGTACATCATCGAGCCCGGCGACGTGAAGCGCGGGCCCTTCGGCGACGGAGAGCCGATGGGGCATGAGGTCGCTTTCTCCGAGTTCCACACCAAGCCCGAGTTCTGCGGCACCTGCCACGACGTGGACCATCCCGTCAACGGCCTCCCCCTGGAGACCACCTACAAGGAGTGGGCCGCCGGGCCGTACAACACGGACGATCCGGCGACGCGGACCATCTGCCAGGACTGCCACATGACCCCGGGCCCCGGCGTCACCAAGCCGAATCCGGGGAAGGCCTCCGAGATTCGCGACGAGCGACCGCACATCTTCACCCACGATGCGGTGGGCGGCGGCGGCGTATCGTCGCTGCTTGGGGAGGACGAGACCATGGCGAGCGCCACGGAGCGCCTGCAGGCGGCCGCCGAGATGGCGCTGGTCCTCCCGGAGACGGCGACCGCGGGACAGAGCGCCGAGGTCAAGGTGAGCATCACCAACGTCGGCTGCGGGCACAAGCTGCCAACGGGCGTGACCGAGCTGCGTGACATGTGGCTGGAGCTGACGGTGACGGATGCCGACGGCAAGCAGGTCTTCACGAGCGGCTTACTCGACGCTGAGGGCGAGATCACGGAGGGCGCCGTCAAGTACGTCGTCGTCGTCGCGGATGCCGATGGGAACCCGACACCGAAGTTCTGGCTGGCGGCGTCCAAGGTGTCCGACCACCGCATACCGCCCAAGGAGACCGTGACCGAGAGCTACACGGTGCAGATCCCGGCGGGTACTGCCGGACCGCTGAAGGTCGCCGCCCGCCTCCGCTACCGGGCCGCATCGCCCAGCCTCCTGCGCCTCGCCCTCGGGCCCGACTCGAAGGCCGCCCTGCCGATCGTCGAGATGACAGGGGCAGAGGCGGAGCTGAAGCTGGGGAACGGCTAGCGGCTCGACCTTGTGCAGACGGAGCTGACGTGTCTGAGGCCGCCCTTGCCTTGCAGGAGGGCGGCCCTTTCTCTGTCCGGTGCCGGCCAGGGCAGTGGCCAAAGCCGGAACACGCCGGGAGGATGACGCTTGCGTGGGGCGAAGTATGCCCCGAGGATTCTGCCCAACGCACAAGGGGGGCCAGCGATGTCGTCACGAGTGGATCGCCGCACCTTCCTGCGAAACGCTGCCCGTGGCGGGGCGGGACTGGTGATACTCAGCAGCAGCCGCTCGGTGTCGAGTGCCCAGGCCAACGAGAGGCTCAACGTCGCCCTCGTCGGCGTCGGCGGACGCGGCGGCTGGTTTGTGAAGACGATGCCGAAGCTCTCGAATGTCGTGGCCCTGTGCGACGTCAACGAGCAGCGGGCCGCGGAAGCCTTCAAACTGCTCCCGGACCTGCCCAGGTACTACGACTACCGCAAGATGCTCGACGAGATGGACGACCAGATCGACGCCATCGTCGTCGCCACCCCAGACCACTCCCACGCCGGGCCGTGCGTGCGCGCGATGAAGATGGGCAAGCACGTGTTCGTCGAAAAGCCCCTGACGCACAACATCCGCGAGGCGCGCACCATGCGGGAGACGGCGGTGGAGCACAAGGTCGCCACGCAGATGGGCAACCAGGGCACGTCGAGCCAGGCATTCCGGCGGGCGCTGGAGCTGATCCAGGGCGGCGTGCTTGGCGAGATCCGCGAGGTGTACGTGTGGAAGGACGGCGGCGGCCCCGGGCGCCGGGATCTCCCCTCGGGGGCTGAGCCGATTCCGGAGCATCTCAAGTGGGATCTGTGGCTGGGGCCAGCGGCCGATCGCCCGTACCACCACCAGTGGATGCGCTGGCACGGGTGGCGCGACTTCGGAACCGGCCAGTTGGGCAACTGGGCCACGCACACGGCGAATCTCGCCTTCAAGTCGCTGAAGATGGACTCCCTGTGGTACGCCGGTCCGGGCAAGAAGCAGCGCATCACCGTCGAGGCCGAGGTCTCCGAGATCGACCGGCATTCGTTCCCCAAATGGGAGAAGATACACTTCGAGATTCCCGCCCGCGGCGAGCTGCCGCCCGTGACGCTGCACTACTACAACGGCGGGCAGGGACCGGGCGTCCGGGCCGAGATCGAGGAGCGCCTGGGGCGGCCGCTCGACTGGGGCGACCAGGGCGAGAAGAAGTGGCACGATCACGCCGGCACGCTGATACTGGGAACCGAGGGCAGGCTGTGGGCCAACGGGCACAACACCCAGTTCGCGCTGATGCCGGAGGACAAGTTCAAGGGGCTCGACGGGCCGCCGGAGTCGCTGCCGCGCTCGCCGGGACACGAGAGGGAGTGGCTCCAGGCCTGCCACGGGGGCGACCCGGCGTGGTCCAACTTCCGCTACGCCACTCCGCTGGCCGAGTTCCTGCACCTGGGCAACCTCGCCACCCGGTTCGATTACCCGGTCGAATACGATCCGGTGGCATGCGAGATCGTGACCAGCGAGGAAGCCGACAAGGCCCTTGGCCGCGAGCCTCGGGAGGGGTGGGAGCTATGAGGTCCAACTGGCCGCGTATGGCAGCGATTCTGGCCCCGGCAACGCTCATGGTCGCACCGGCCATCGGTCAGCCAGAGGAGGCGATTCGGGTGCCGGTGGTGCCCGAGGAGGTCCCGAAGAACCGGCAGCAGCAGATCGAGACGGCCGCGCCGGAGAAGGCACAGGCCGTCCCGAAGAAGCCCCGCCGCGTGCTCATCTGGAACACGCCCTTCATGGACAAGTCGCCTCACAAGCGCTGGTGCATCCCCTTCGGCACGTATGCCATGGAGGTGCTTGGCGTGAAGACGGGCGCCTTCGAGCCCGTGGTGAGCGATGACGTCGCGATGTACCTCCCCGAGAACATCAAGCAGTTCGACGCCATCGTGATGAACAACAGCAACGGCCCGTGGATCCGGCCGACCGAGGAAGACATGGAGCGGCTCAAGGACCACGGCCAGGACATTGACGCCGTCGAGCAGCTCCTGCGCCGCAGCCTGCTCGAGTACGTCGAGGGCGGCGGGGGGATCGTCGCCTACCACCACGCCATCAGCGGCAACAACCACTGGCCCGAGTTCCAGGAACTGCTCGGCGCCGCCTACTGGGGCCACCCGTGGAACGAGGAGGTCGGCATCAAGGTCGAGGAGCCCGACCATCCCGTCCTGGCCGCATTCGAGGGGAAGGACTTCCGCCTCACGGAGGAGATCTTCCAGTTCCGTGAGCCCTACTCGCGCGATACGCTGCGCGTGCTGCTGTCGCTCGACACCGAGACGACGAATATGGGCGTCCAGTGGATCCACCGCACGGACGGGGACTTCGGACTGGCCTGGGTGCGCAACTACGGTAAGGGCCGCGTGTTCTACACGGCCTTCGGCCACCGTACGGAGCTGTACTGGACCCCCAGCATGCTGCGGTTGTACCTCGACGGCATCCAGTTCGCCACCGGGGACCTCGATGCGCCCGCAGAGCCCAGGTGAGTCGGCGGCCAGGGAGGGGACACCATGAGGGCATTCCCAATAGCCATCGCACTGGCGGCCTCGATTGCAGCCGTCTGGCCTGTTGCCAGCGCCGCTCAGCGGGAGATCGTCATGCCCACCGCGGAAGAGATCCAGAAGATGGAGGAGGCCGCACCGGACGCCGCCCCGGTGCAGCCGGCCGAGCCGAGGAAGGTGCTCGTATGGGGGCGCCTCCCGGCGCACCATCCCGTGCCCTTCTGCCGCAAGGCGCTCGAGATCGTGGGGGGCAAGACCGGGGCCTTCGAGGCCGTCGTGAGCGACGACGACTCCATGCTCCTGCCGGAGAACCTGCGCCAGTTCGACGCCCTCGTGATGAACAACATCCACGAGCGCGAGCCGTTCCTGCCGGCCAACTTCAGGGAGCTCACCCAGGAGCAGCAGGCCGCGGCGAAGGAACGCGAGCGGAAGATCCAGCAGAGCATCCTGGACTACGTCGCCGGCGGCAAAGGCATCGTCGGCATTCACGGCGCCGTCGCTGCCATGCACAGTTGGCAGGAGTACGGCGAGATGATGGGCGGCTACTACGGGGGCCACATTACCCAGGACGTGCCCATCAAGCTGGAGGCCCCCGACCATCCGGTCAACGCATGCTTCGAGGGCAAGGGCTTCCGCATCAACGACGAGATCTACATCCTCCGGGAGCCCTACTCACGGGAGCGCCTGCGCATCCTTCTGAGTCTCGACCTCAGTCAGATGGCCGACCCGGGGAAGCGCGCCGACAGGGACTACGCGATCAGTTGGGTGCGCGAGTACGGGAAGGGACGCGTGTTCTATTGCTCCCTCGGCCACGTCTCCGAGACCTACTGGAACCCTCTTGTGCTCCGGCACCACCTCGCCGGCATTCAGTTCGCCCTGGGCGACCTGAAGGCAGACGCCACCCCCAGCGGCAAGTAGCTACTGCACATCCTCGACCCAGACGACGTGTCCGGCGAAGGGCCCCCCCGCCACGGCATCGTAGAGCCGCCGGTCCGCGGTGACCATCTGGGCGGCCAACTGAGCGGCAAGGGCAACATAGAGGCAGTCGTACACGCTCTGCCGCGTTTGGTTCGCTATCGCGTATGCGCGATCAAGCACGGACGAGAACGGGTGAGTCTCGATCGGATACTGGCGAAGCCTCGCGCGCAGGTCGTCGGCCTCCGGGGCACTTACGCTCCCGTGTCGGATCCATGTGCAGAAGACGCTGTCCATTTCCAGCAGGAGGAAGTCGGGCGCGTGACGGTCGCTCCCCGGGTCCAGTACGGCCATGGCCGCTTCGGTGTGTTCCTCCTTCGTGAACCACTTCGCCGCCACGCTCGCATCAACGACGTACACACTCATCTATCGCGATCCTCGCGGATGAGTTCGACGGGGTCAGGGAACTCGCGGCCCTTGAATCTGGCGCGGATCTCCTCGATCATCTTGCGCGCCGTCTCCGCATCCACCTTGGGTCCAGCGGCCGCCTCCTCCAGGATCATCTTGGCTTCTGCTTGCAGTGACCGACCGTTCTGCTTGGCCCGCTCCTTGAGCTTGGCCACTACGGCATCATCGAGATGTCGAACCAGTATCTGGGCCACCCCAACACCTCCAGCCACGTGGACTGCTATCATAAGGAGAGCCTACGTCGCGACAATGTCAGGATCCCGCGGGTCACCGCCACACTCGCATCGACGATGTGGGCGCTCATCTGTTGCGACCCTCGCGGATGATCTCGAGAGTGTCCGGGAACTCGCGCCCCTTGAATCTCCGCTGGAACTCCTCAGACAGCCTCCGGGCGGCCTCTGCATCCAGTTTGGGCGGAGTGGCCGCCTCCTGCAGAATCATCTTCACCTCCGCCTGCAGCGAGCGCCCCTGCTCCTTGGCACGCGCCTTGAGCTTGGCGACTACCTCATCGTCCAGATTGCGGACCAGTATCTGCGCCATGGGAATCGCCTCCGAGGGAGGGATGCTATCATTATGATAGCACAGTGGCTGCCCGTGTCAATGCTCCGGGTCACCCCGGAAGAGCATCGCCCGACAGGTCACCCTTTCGTTCGCGGCGAACATCGTGTCATGAGTCCGCTTCGCGCCCGTGCGAGCGTGCGAGAGACGTGCGAAGCGGGAGAGGAGAGGCTGACTATGACGCAAGGCAATGGCACCCCTCTGGCCCAGGACGTACTCGAGGCGCTCCTCACCGAGAGGGCGACGGAGGTCGCCAGAGAACCCGAGTATAGCTGGGGCGATGACTTCCGGAGCTTCATGACCGATGAGGACGGCACGCCCGTGGTGCGGCTGGCGGCCACCAACTGCGCGCCGGACATGGACATCTGGGAGGGCCTGCGGAACCCGGCCCGGGTAGGGATGTTCCCCATCGGGCTGCGCGACGTGTGGATGCACCACGCGGCGGCGAACGTCAGGAGCACGCGCTACGACGGCTCGCCGAATCCGCTCGCCATGCCCGAGCCCTTCGAGGAGGCGCTTGAGCGGCTGAACCGGGCCGTCATCATCAGCGGGATGCTCGCCCTGAACCCCGGCGTCTCGGAGGCGTACGCCGGGAAGATCGAGCAGGGGGAGCTCGACCCGATGGACTACTACGGCCGGGCGCGGGGCGAGGCGGGCGCGATCATCAACAAGGCCGTCGGCAAGCTCGCGCTGTCGCTCATGTCCCCGGACCGGGCGGTCGTGCCCATGACGGCGGCGAACGCGGCCAAGGTCATCGACCGCACACGGAGCGAGTACCACAAGGGCCGCTACCATGGGCCCTGCAACAACCACTACCCCCAGAACAGCATCGCGGTGATGACCGAGCTGATGCAGTTCGGGATCCATCGGATGCCAATCCGCGACGAGGTGTGGCCCGGCGGCGTCGTGCAGCGCCTGTGCGGGCAATATGCCAGCATCATCATCTTCGACGAGGAGGAGCCGGTGACGGACGGCAGCGGCGGCGTCTCTCTCCTCGACCCCGAGCGGCTGGCCTGGCTCCGACGCCTCAGCGACTACTCGGACGTGGCCGATGAGGTGGTGGGGCAGAGGTACTGCACCTACAACGTCATCATCGGCGATGGCCGGAGCGCCTGCGGCAAGTGCATCGAGTTCTGCCCGTCGGGGGCGCTGCCGAACTCCTCGCCCGGCCCCGATGGCACGACTGAGGCTCGCCTGCTGCGGCAGAAGCACCGCTTCTTCGACGGCGCGCTGGACTTCGACTTCGGCACGTGCTGCAGAGACCGGGGACAGAAGGCGCAGCTCTACGATGACTACGTGTGCGCCCGCTGCGATGTCATCTGCGCGGTGCGCGGCGTCTGCCGGCCGGCGTCCGAGGTCGAGGGCATCAATGGCGCCGAGCAGCGCGCCCATGCGGAGCGCGTGGCTGTGGGTTGAGCCTGCCGCGCATAGTGGGGGAGCGTGTAATGGAGAGACGTGGCTTCGTCGGATCGCTGCTGGCGGGTGGAGCGGCGTTGGCCTCGCGTGGCACGGGTAGCTTGCTACCCGTGGCCTCCGCAGCACGGGTTGGCGAGCAACCCGTGGCACCCGGTCAGCGCGTGACGCCGCCCGATGCGGCCGCGGCGGCTCGGGCGCTGGCGGAGCACCGCATCGCCAAGATCGAGGCCCGCCGGATCCGGGATCGCTATCCGCGCCGGGTGGGCCGGAACTCCAAGGGAAGGCCCGCCGGGGGCGGGGGCAGCTACCAGATCCGCCGGCTCACCACGGACAAGGGCGTCTCGGGCTGGGGGATGTCGTGGGTGCCGGACGAGCGGGTGCAGCAGTTGGTGGGGGCGCGCGTGTCGGATCTGTTTGCGCTCGAAACCGGCGTCCTGGACGACGCGCGCGTCATCGAGATCCCGCTCTACGACCTCATCGGTCACATCCTCGGCAAGCCCGTGTACGCGCTGCTTGGCTCGGCCGGTCCGACGGAGCAGCTCATCTACAGCGGCGCCGTGTACTTCGACGACATGGAGCCGGAGGACAACCCGCGGGGCATTCCCGGGGTGCTCCAGTCGTGCCAGCAGGACTACGACGCCGGGTACCGGGCATTCAAGCTCAAGATCGGCCGCGGGCGCAAGTGGTTCCCGCGCGAGGAGGGCAATCAGCGGGACATCGACGTCACCCGCGCCGTCCACGAGCATTTCCCCGACTGCAAGATCCTCGTTGACGCCAACGACGGCTACACGTGCGATGACTTCCTGCGCTACGTGACGGCCGTGGCCGACTGCGACCTGTTCTGGATCGAGGAGCCCTTCCGCGAGAATCGGGACGAGCTGCTCAGGCTCAAAGAGCACATGGAGAAGGTGGGCTGCAAGGCGCTGATAGCCGAGGGCGAGGGACGCACGGCGCACCGCGACCCGCCGGGGCCCTACGGCGGCTACACCCAGGAGCACATTGACACGCTCTACGCCCTTGCCGCCGAGAAGCTGGTGCACGTGTTCCTGCTGGACCTGGGCATCGTCGGCTACACGCGCTGGCGCCATATCATGCCCAAGCTCAAGGCGGCGGGCGTGCTCGCCTCTCCCCACACGTGGGCCTGGACTCCCCGGTCCTACTACGCGGCCCATCTGGCCGCTGGAGTCGGGAACGTGGTCATCGTCGAAGGGATCCCGGGCAAGGCCACCGGGGTGGATTACTCGGCGTACAAGTTCGTGGACGGCAAGCTCCAGATGCCCAATGTGCCGGGGTTCGGGCTGTCCCTGGGAGCATAGGAGCTGATCGTGTGAGCCGCTCCTGTGCGGCAAGGCCAATCGTACGTGGTCCCGGATGCCCGCGCGCCATTCAGTGTCCGGCGCAACGAAAGGAGACCGCCGTGGACGTCCCGTGGAAGTGCATGATGGCCTTTGTCGCGGCACTGGCGGCCGTGCCCCAGTGGGCGGCCGCCGCCGAGGCCAGTGCGGATTACCCCGTGCGGCCGGTCGCGTTCACGGAGGTGAAGATCGACGACGGTTTCTGGGCCGCGCGCCTGGCCACGAGCCGCGACGTGACCATACCGACGTGTCTGGACCGCTGCGAAGAGACGGGACGTATTGACAACTTCGCGGTGGCCGGGGGGCTGATGGAGGGCTTCTACCGGGGCGCGCGGTACAACGACTCCGACGTGTACAAGGTGCTCGAGGGCGCGGCGTACCTGCTCAGCGTCCACGCGGCCCCGGAGCTGGGCAAACGCGTTGACGATGTGATCGCCAAGATCGCGGCGGCGCAGGAGGACGACGGCTACCTGTCCACGCTGCGGACGATCACGCCGGAGCTGGACATCGCCAAGACGCGCGACACTCCGCAGCACCAGCTCGACATGTACGGGAAGCCCAGGTGGGCGCGGTGCGATCACGGCCATGAGCTCTACTGCGTTGGCCACATGTACGAGGCGGCAGTGGCGCACCATCTGGCCACGGGCAAGAGGGCCCTGCTCGATGTGGCGCTGAGGAACGCGGACCTGATCTGCAGGACGTTCGGCCCGAACCCGGGGCAGATACGCAACGTGCCCGGCCATCAGGAGATCGAGATCGGCCTCGTGAAGCTCTATCGCCTGACGGGCGAGAAGAAGTACCTGGACATGGCGAAGTTCTTCCTCGACGAGCGGGGCCATTACAACGGGCGCACGGTTCACAGCCACAAGGAGAGCATCACCTACTGCCAGGATGACAAGCCCGTCGTGGAGCAGAGAGAGCCGCACGGGCACGTCGTGCGCGCGGTCTACATGTACTCGGCGATGGCAGACATCGCGGCCCTGACTCACGATGCGAGATACGCGAGGGCGGTGGACAGGATCTGGCAGAACATCGTGTCAAAGCGGCTTTACTTGATCGGCAGCATGGGAGTGCACGGCTACCTGGAGGGCTTCGGCCCGAACTATGTGCTGCCGAACCTGCAGGCCTACAACGAGACGTGCGCGACGGTGGGCACGGCGTTCCTGAACTTGCGCCTGTTCCTGCTGCACAGGGACGCCAAGTACATCGA
>JASFTE010000109.1:0-10405 GCA_050114035.1 Armatimonadota bacterium
GCTCCGGCCAAGGCGCTTTGCCGGGCCAGACGGACTGCAGATCGCCGAACTCGTAGTGGGGGATGCTGCGCAGGAAGGCCTCCATCTGCTCACGCATCTCCCGGGCGCGCTCGGGGTGCTCGTCGGCCAGGTTGTTGTGCTCCCGCGGATCGGCCCGCAGGTCGTAGAGCTCGTCCTGCATGTCCGAGGCCCACACGTACTTCCACTCCGTGTTGCGCCAGGCTTTGAGGCTGCGGTTGAAGCGGCGTACATCGAAGTCCGGCGCCTGGCGGAGGGCGCGCTCCATAAGCTGCACCGGGGTGAACTGCTCGGCGAGGGCGAACTCCCTGAGGCCCTCGCCCCGTGCGGCGGCGATGACGCTGCGGCTCTGGCCCGCCGCGGGCTGCGGGGTCTCGATGCCCGCGAGCTCGCACGCGGTGGCGAAGACGTCGTGCGTCTGGGTGATGCCCGAGATGCGCGTTTCCGGCTCGATGGCATCCGGGTACCGCATCACGAGGGGCACATGGATGAGTGAGTCACATATCGCCCCGAGATGTCCCCACCACGGGAACCGATCGCCCATGACATCGCCGTGGTCGGAGGTCAGGATGACGGCCGCATCGTCGTAGAGCCCGCGCCGCCGGAGCAGGTCGAGCACCGTGCCGATGTTATCGTCGCACTTGGCCACCTCGGCGTCGTTGAGGGCGAAGAGGATGTCCCATTCCCGCTCGGTGAACCGGACCAACTCGGTGACGACGCGCATCACGTTCTGGCGCTCCATCACCGATTCGATCTCGTCCTCGGTGGCGTCCTCGAGCATGAACCGGCTCTTGTACGGCTCGGGCGGGCGGTAGGTGGCGTGCGGCTCGGAGAAGATGGTGAAGAGGAAGAAGGGGCGGCTCTCGTCGCGGGCGTCGAGCCACCTGTCGCACTGCTCGATGGTGAGCCGCGGGCCGCCGTCGGCCTCGAACTCCGGCAGGTCCCAGCCGCGCACGAGGGGCGTCTTCTGGCCGAAGGCTTTGTCCACGTACACCTCAAAGCCCCGATCGACGCCGGCGACGCCCGAGCCCCACGCGTTGCCCATGATGCCGCACGTCTGGTAGCCGGCCTCGGTGAGGGTCTCGGCAAGCGTCGGGATGTGTCGGCGGAGGTACTCGTGGTCGCCATCGGCCCGGTGCGTGTGCACGTGTACGCCGGTCATGATGGAGGAGTAGGAGGGGAGGCTCCAGATTCCCGGCGCGATGTTCTGCTCGCACACGACGCCCTCGGCCGCCACCTGGTCCCAGTTCGGCGTCGTCGGCTTCGGGTACCCGTAGCATCCGATGTTCTCGGTGCGCTGTGTGTCGGCGACGATGAGGACGATGTTGGGTCGGCTGTCGGGCATCGGTCTCCTCCTTGGTATCCTGGGCAGAATGGGGTTCCTCTCTGCCAGAGCCGACTCCTGTGCCGGTCACAGGCGGGCGCCGGCAGGCCCCGCCAACCACAGCGGCGAATTGTATACCAACACGGAACTCCCCGAGGTGACATGGCTGCTTGCTGACCTCTTCCTTCAGATGAGGACATAGTCGAGCCTTTGGTGGCGTCAATATCTAGTGAAGGGCAAGGACGCACCAAGGCATTCGTCACGAGGGCAACATGAGCGCCGAGAGCCTGGGAGTTCGCACCGACGCAGAGCTGATCTCGCGCTATGCCTCGTCTCGCGACGCCGAGAGCTTCGGAGAGCTGGTGTCGCGCCATCGTGATATGGTCTACTCCGCCGTGGTCCGCGTGGTGCGCGAGCCGGCCACTGCCGAGGATGTCACCCAGGAGTGCTTCCTGCGATTGGCGCGCAGCGCCGCCTGTATCAGAGGCTCGGTCGGCGCGTGGCTTCATACGGTGGCCGTGAACACCTCCATCAGCGCCCTGCGGGGAGAGCGACGGCGCAGGCGACGCGAGGAACAGGCAGCGCGCGCGGTCTCCCACGGCGAAGACGAAGCGTCCTGGGATGAGATCAAGCACGAGGTGCATCAGGCCATCGAGCGGCTTCCGGAGACGCTGCGGGAGCCGCTGGTGCTGCACTTTCTCTCCGGGAGGCCCCAGACGGCGCTGGCCTCCGAGCTGGGTGTGTCGCAGGGCGCCGTGTCTCGCCGCATCAAGAGAGGCGTGGACCGACTCCGGGAGCACCTCAAGCAGGCCGGAGTCGTCGCCTCGGCCTCGGCGCTCGGCACGGCGCTTGCCACGCAGACGGCGGAGGCCGCGCCGGCGGCGCTTGTTGCGGAGTTGGGCAAGATAGCCCTGGTCGGCATCCCATCCAGTCCGCCATCTGCCGGCGTCATTGCCTCGGTTGCGGCTCGGATCGCCGCCGCCAGTCTGAAGGCGAAGCTAGCCTGTGTCGTAACGGCGACGGTGGTCGGGGGAGTGGGAGTGCACCAGGTAGTCAGCAGCGCGGCGCGAGGCCGTGCTGCCGAGTCCCCGCCAGTCACGCAAGCGGCCCAGGCGTCCACAGAGCCGGGCACGGGCGCGGAAGCGCCGGACCCCGCGCAACGAGCTGAGATTCCCGTTTCCCCTGCTCAGGAGATGCCGCCGAACCCTTCGCAACCGAAGAAGGAACCGGCGGACGCGGCCCCGCCGGCTTCAGGGGCTGCGACAACGATGGCCGCACTCCCGGCCGAAGGCCCGGAGGAGCTGCCGGGAGATCCTCGGAGCCTCGTGGACCGCCTCATCGCCCAACTGAAGGACCCGGATCCCGAGGCGCGCCGGCGCGCCGCGGAGGCGTTGGCGGCCATCGCCAAGGGCAACCCGGAGATCTATGTGATGAACGCGGACGGCTCCCGCGAGACGCGGTTGACTAACGACGCGGCAGATGACAGAGGCCCTAGCTGGTCCCCGGATGGTAGCAAGGTCGCGTTCCACTCGGACCGCGACGGCAACTCCGAGATCTACGTGATGGCTGCCGACGGGTCGGGTCAGACCAACCTCACGAACAACGACGCACGGGACCTGGACCCGGCCTGCTCGCCCGATGGCAGCAAGATCGCCTTCTGGTCCGACCGCGACGGGGACCTCGAGATCTACGTGATGAATGCCGACGGCTCCGGCCAGACGAGACTTACTGGCAACGCGGCAGATGACAGCTGGCCGACCTGGTCGCCGGATGGCAGCCAGATCGCGTTCTGCTCCAAGCGCGACTGGAACCCCGAGATCTACGTGATGAACGCCGACGGCTCCGGCCAAACGAGACTTACTGACAACCTGGCAGATGACAGCTGGCCGACCTGGTCCCCGGATGGCAGCAAGATCGCCTTCTCCTCTGACCGCGACGGGAACCCCGGGATCTACGTGATGAACGCGGACGGCTCCGAGCAGACCGCACTCACTAAGAACGGGGCGGATGAGGGGGGCCCCACCTGGTCGCCCGATGGCAGCAAGATCGCCTTCGCCTCCAGCCGCGACGGGAACTACGAGATCTACCTCATGAACGCCGACGGCTCCGGCGAGACGCGACTCACTCGCAACACGGCAGATGACACGAGGCCGACCTGGTCCCCGGATGGCAGCAGAATCGCGTTCGAGTCTGATCGCACAAAGCTCCGCGACGGAGCGGCGCTGGTAGTAGCCATCCCGCCGTTGATCGAGACGCTGCAGGACCGGGACGCGAGCGTGCGCCGGGGTGCCGCGAGGGCGTTGGCGGACATCGCGCCAAGGGTCCAGGAGGTGACACAGCTCACCAACGACACTGAGGACGACCGCATACCGAGCTGGTCCCCGGATGGCAGCAAGATCGTGTTCAACTCCAGGCGAGAGGGCAACTTTGAGATCTACGTGATGAACGCTGACGGCTCCGGCCAGGCGAGACTTACGGACAACCCGACAAGTGGCTTTCGCCCGGCCTGGTCTCGGGATGGCAGCAAGATCGCGTTCCAGTCCAAGCGAGACGGCAACTTTGAGATCTACGTGATGAAGGCCGATGGCTCCGGCCAGGCGAGACTCACGAACAACCCGGCAAGTGACACGCACCCGACCTGGTCTCCGGATGGCAGCAAGATCGCCTTCTGCTCTGACCGCGACGGGAGCGACCAGATCCACGTGATGAACGCTGACGGCTCCGATCCGAAGAGGCTTACTGCCGGTGCGGCATCTGCCGACGATCCGGCCTGGTCGGCGGATGGCAGTAAGATTGCCTTCACGTCTGATCGCGACGGGAGCGCTGACATCTACGTGATGAACGCCGACGGCTCCGGGCAGACCAACCTCACCAACAACGACGCACGGGACGCACGGCCGAGCTGGTCGCCGGATGGGAGCAAGATCGCGTTCAACTCCAACCGCGGCCGCAACGGGGACATCTACACCATGAACGCCCGGGATGGCGGCAACCTCGTGCGGCTCACCACCGACCGCGCCGCGGACCACCGGGCCGCCTGGTCCCCGGACGGCAGCAAGATCGCGTTCGACTCTAAGCGCGGGGGGAACGACGACATCTACGTGATCGCGGCCGATGGCCCCGCGGAGCTCACCCGGGCCATCCGCCCGCTGACGCGGGCGCTGCAGGACGACGACGCAAACGCCCGCGGCGCGGCTGCATACGCGTTGGCCAACATCGCGACAGAACTCCAGGACGAAGCGCCGCTGATACCCACCATCCCGCCGTTGATCGCGGCGCTGCGAGATGAGGACGCAGACGTGCGTCGGAGTGTTGCGCAGGCGTTGGGCAGCGTCGCCACAAAGGTCCGGGACGAAGCGGCGCTGCAACCCGCCATCCCGCCGCTCACGGAGGCGTTGCAGGACGAGGACGCCGGCGTGCTCAGGGCCGCCGCCGGGGCGTTGGGTTGGACGGTGACCTACGTCCGGGACGAGGCGGCCCTGAAACTGCCCATTCCGGCGCTGATCGGCGCGCTGCAAGACGAGCAGGTGATGGTGCGCAGAGTTGCCGCGGGGGCGCTGAGTAGCATTGTCGCAAGGGTCCGCGACCAGGGGGCACTGCGACCCGCTGTGGCGTCGTTGGTCGAGGCACTGCGAGACGATGACGCCAACGTGCGGAGGAACGCCACGTGGGCGCTCGGGAATGCGGCCGGAACCGTCCAGGACGAAGCGGCCTTGCGGCCCGCCATCCCAGTGCTGCTCGATGCGTTGGAGGATCCGAACGCGAACCATCTCCCCGCGGCCGCGCGGACGTTGGCGCTCATCGCGGAAAAGCTCCAGGACGAAGCCGCGCTGCAACGGGCCATCCCACCCCTGATGGCGGCCCTGCTGCGGGACGAGGACGCGAACGTGACCATCGGGGCCGCGATGGCGTTGGGCCACATCGCGGGAAAGGTCCGGGACGGAGCGCCACTGCAACCCGCCATTCCGCGCTTGATGCAAATGCTGGAAGACGAGAACGCAATGACGCGCTTGTATGCCTTGCTTGCGTTGGCGGAGGTGGCGTCCACGGTCCTGGACGAGGCGGCGTTGGAGCCGGTCCTCGGGCCGCTCACGGAAATGCTCCAGGGCGAAGACCTGGCGAGCCGCCGGGCGGCCGCGCAGGCGTTGGCGCGCATCGCGCCCAAGCTCCAGCCCGCGGGGGCCTTGGAGCGCGCCATCTCCCTGTTGTTCGAGGCCATGGAAGACGAGGACGCCGACGTGCGCCAGGCGGCCGCGGATGGGCTGGAGAAGATGGGGATGACCGGCCCCGGCACCGAGCCATAGCCCCAGGCCTCCCGTCCCCGGACCACGCCGTCCCCCCCGGCAGGCCGCATGGCCGCGGATGGAGAACACCCCACGCACACCAGACCCCACCGGACACGCTGTGCCGGAAGGCGAGCACCAAATGCCCGACGTACGGCCCAGCCGGAGAGACTTCCTGAAGACCGTCGGCGCGTCCGCGCTTGCCGCCGCCGGCGCGGAGTCGCTAGCCAGCGCCCGCCACGCGAGTGCCGCCGGGCCGCCCTCGGCCACAAGGAGACCAGATCGCATGAACGTGATCGTCATCTGCATGGACACGCTGCGGCGTGACGCGCTCGGCTGCTTCGGCAACAGGAGGATCCGCACGCCCGCCATGGACGCTTTCGCGGCGAGGGCCACGTGCTTCGACCGGGCGTACTGCGGGTCGTTCCCCACCGTGCCCATGCGCACCGATGCGTTCACCGGGAACTGCAACTGGCCGCGATATGGCTGGAAGCCGCTGGGCGACGAGGAGATCACGGTGACGCAGTGCCTGCGGGAGGCGGGCTACCAGACGGGCCTCATGCTCGACACGTCAAACATGGTGCCGGCGAAGTTCCCGCGGGACTTCCACGAGTACGATCTCATCGGCCCGCCGCCGGAGAATAAGGTGAAGCCCAACGACATCGAGATGCCCTTCCCGGCCGAGAACGTCCGCCAGGGGGGCGGCGGCTATCGGCGCGACATGGCCCGCATGTCCCACATGCGCCACGAGATCGACTGGTTCGTCGCCCGGACAATGATCCGCGCCGGCGGGTGGCTCGAGGACAACTTCGCCAGCCAGCCCTTCTTCCTCTGGGTGGACACCTTCGAGATCCACGAGATCTGGCGCGCGCCCGATTACTACACGCGCCTGTACAGCCCCGGCCCGTTCGAGGGCCATGACTACTGCTTCCCCAACTACGGCTACACGGACATCTACACGCAGGCGGAGCTCGAGCGACTGCAAGCGCGATACGCCGCCGAGGTGACGCTGACGGACAAGTGGGTGGACGTGCTGCTGCGGCAGATCGAGGAGATGGGCCTGCTGGACAGCACCATGGTCATGCTCGTCTCGGACCACGGGATGTACCTGGGCGAGCACAACCGCATGGGCAAGCACACCGTGCGTGAGGACGACCCGTGGCCGCTGTACGAGGAGGTGGCCGGCATCCCGCTCATCGTGTGGCTGCCCGGGGGGAAGCGGCCGAAGCGCTCGAATGCACTCGTGCAGGCGGCGGACATCGCGCCAACGATCCTCGACGCCGCCGGGGCGGAGGGGCCGACGATGTACGGCCGGTCAGTCCTGCCGGTGCTGACGGGCGAGGCGCGTGAGGTGTGGGACCTGGTCTTCACCTCGCGCCACTGCGGCAGCGGCCCGGGGCCATCCGCCAATAGACCCTCTCACATAACCGCGACGGGCCCGCGCTACTCCCTCGTCGTCGGGCCGGAGCCGTTCGAGGCGGAGCTGTTCGACCTGCAGAAGGACCCGGGTCAACAGCACAACTGCATCAAGAAGCACCCGCGGATCGCGAAGCAGATGCACGCGGCGCTGGTGGACTTCATGCGCGAGGGTGGGTCGGACGAGGAGTACATCAGGGGCTACGCGCGGCTGTAGCACGCGAGGAGCGACGCAATGGACAACGCTGACAGACCGAGGCTCGGCTTCATCGGACTGGGCCGGATGGGCAGCGGGATGGCGCTCAATCTCACGCGGGCGGGCTACGCGATGACCGTGTTCGATCTGGATGCGGAGAGGCTGACCGACTGCGCTGCGGCCGGGGCGACAGCGGCCGAGTCGGCGGTGGAGCTGGTGGGGCGCTCGGACGTGGTGCTCACCAGCCTGCCGTCGTCGGAGGTGTTCGTGCAGGTGGCCGAGGAGGACCTCCTGCCGCACGCGCGAGCCGGGCACGTCATCGTGGATATGGGGACCACGGAGGCGCCGGAGACGCGCCGGCTGGCGGCGGCCTTCGCCGAGCGAGGGGCCACGCTTCTCGACTGCCCCGTCAGCGGCGGGTCGGGGGGCGCTGCGCAGGGGACGCTGCGGATCTTCCCGGGCGGCGACCGCGCGGTCTACGAGCAGTGCCGGCCGCTCCTGGAGGTGATGGGCGAGGCCGACCGCATCTCCTGGTGCGGGCCGAGCGGCTGCGGGCAGGCCGTCAAGGGCACCAATCAGCTCGGAATGGGGCTGGTGAATGCCGCGTACCTGGAGGCGATTGCCTTCGGGGTGCGCGCCGGAGCCGACATCGAGGCCATCGCGTTGGCCGTGGGCGGCGACGACGGGGACTTCCGCGCCCGGATCGCGCGCTTCGCGGAGTCCGTGAAGGCGGGAACGGCGGATGACATTCTGGTCAAGTTCCCCGAGCTGCCGTACTTCCTCAGCGAGGCGCGGGAGCGCGGCTTCGCCATTCCGATGACGGAGGCGCTGTTTGCATTCTGTGAGGATGGGCCCCGGGACTGGGCGGACAACATGGAGCGGCCGCGCGTGGCCTTCTGGCACCAGCTCATGGAGGGTGCGGACGGCACGGACTGAGGTGGGGGAGAGCGGGGGGCGTCTCGATGGGCCTGGGCATCATGGGGTCGCCGCGAACGCGAAGGCGAACACCTTCGCGTCCCCCAGCGCAAACCGCAGCGCTATGGGACGGCGCTTGAGCGTCCCCAGGTCGCTCCCGCCTCGCCACCGCACCGGCGCGGCCAGATGGTCGCCGGAGATTGGCGCGCAGTCGTCGAGGCCCATGCCGGGCACCGGCTTGCCGCTGGCATCAAGTACGGCCACACGAACCTCGCCCTGGGCCTCCACGTTGAGCGTCAGCTCCCCGGCCGGACACACGAAGGACTTCGTCACGAGCACACCTTCGCCGCCGGCGCTTGCGGAGACGAACCGGTCGCGCCGGAGCTTCACGGCGCTGATGAAGCCGGGATCGGGCCTCTCGGCATCCCTGATGTGCAGTGCCGCGGTGCCGTAGTAGTAGATGAACACGTCATCGCCGATGGGTACGGCAGGGACGCCGGGGTAGATCTGCCCCGAGTCGAAGGACCCCTCCGGACCGTTGGCGATGAAGGGTCGGCGGTCGGCCCGACGCCACGTGAGTCCATCGCGGCTCGTGGCGAGCTGCGCGTGCACGCGCCCGTACCGCGGGTGGTTCTTGCCGTGGTCGAAGACGGCCATGGCGGCGAGATACACGTCGGGCGCGTATTGACACACGCCGGGAGTGTAGAGATCGCGCCCCTTGGGGTCCCGCTCGTCGGGGGCGATGACCGGCACGCGCGGGGACCAGCCGCCGTCCCACCGGTCGGACTCCGTCCGCGCCACCTCACGCAGGTTCACCCCGTCATGCTTGCTGCGCCAGCGAGTGTAGGCCAGGTACTTCCCCAGTCGCGTATCGTAGAAGGAGATGTTCGCGCTGTCGAGGTTGCCCCCCGTCGCCACGGAGTCGCAGACGATGCGGAAGCGCAGCCCATCAGCCGACTCGGCGGAGTACATGGTGGCGCCGAGCCGGAAGCTCATCTTGTAGCGCGCGTCGGCCGGCGCCGTGGGGTCGATGAAGACGCAGGGCCCGCGCTGCCACTGGTCGATGTCCGGGTGGCCGGTGACCTCCACGAGGTTATTCTCGCGCGTGCCGGCGAACTCGACGATCCCGAGATGCGGCTTGTCCCAGTTGATCCCGTCGCGCGACGTGGCGTAGGCGGGGCGGCGCTCGGCGTTGGCGACAGCGACCTCGTACCACATCCTGTACAGGTCGCCGTCCTTCACCACCGAGTTGGCGTAGCCGAACATCATCAGGTTCTCAAGCTCCCATGGCTCATCCGCCTGCAGCAGCGGCCGGCCGATCTTCTCGGGCACGGTCATCTCCCACGTGACGCCGCTGGACTCGGCCACGAGCGCATCATCAATGAACAGATGCTTCCCGTCAGGCAGCTGCGCCGGCGCATCGCCGAGCGCGGCGGCGAGCATGCACACCGTGAGGCTCGTCAACAGCGGCAATCCCTCCATCGCGCATCCCGCCTTGTCTGTCGCTGTGGTCTCAGTCGGCCCCAACGCGCTTCTCTTCGCCCGGCGCGAGCTTCACGGTCTGCGCCCCATGGTCGGCGAAGGCCACGGCCAGCTCTGCAGGTGGGTCACTCGTGTTGACCAGGACGACGGACGCGGGCTCGGCGGCCTCGAACAACGCCGCGACACCGGGCGGCAGACCGGGCTCCCCGTCGTGGGAGTAGCTGACGCCGAGCAGATCCTCCCCGCAGAAGTTCCACGACCCGAGGGCGGCCGGGAAGAGGGCTCCGGTGAGCTCCCCCCACGCGTAGTCGCGCCCGTGCCCGCCGGCGATGGCGGCGATGCACCACCCGGCATCGGCATGCTCTCGCCCGTCCTCCAGGTTCGCAAGCGCCCAGCGCATTCTCTGCGCCGCCTTCTCCATGACGAGGGCGACGTGCTCCCGATCGCCCGTCAACCGGTACAGCAGCACCAGCGCCGCCGGCGAGAGGCCGCTGTCGCGTCGCCACGTACCGTCCTCCTGCTCGTATTCCCAGATCACCATGTCGTGCCGCCGGCCGATGCCCATGGGGTGCAGCTTCGGCCCCGTGAGGACCTGCGGTCCTCCGGGCGGGCGCACGCCGCGGATGCTCTCCGAGACGTTCTCCGAGACTGACTCCAGCCCTCGCCGGATCGTGTCGTCGAGCGAGTGATCCCCGGTGAAGTCCCGGTACTTGCCGATGATCGCGGCCGCCGGGCGGCCCCATTGCTGCTTCGCCGCCGCCAGCAGCGTGG
>JASFTE010000110.1:0-10362 GCA_050114035.1 Armatimonadota bacterium
TCCCTCCCGCCGGGTTCTGGATGGAGACCAGGACGATCTTGTCAATGTCCGTGGCCTCGTAGATGGCAAGCATGGACGCCTCATCGGCGAGGCTGCGCATGTGGACGTGGCAGTCGAAGATCTCGTCGGCTTTCGAGCTCCATTCGCTCATGGTTGGGTCTCCCTGGTCGTTTGAGGACGTGGCGCCCGTCGCGGCCTCGTTTCGCCGCCCAGATGCATGGGCCTTCCGCCGTATGGCGGCGGGGTCGGCGGCTCACGGCGTGCGGAGCAGCAGCGGATGCCATACTGCCATCGCCGACGGTCCCCGGTTCGCCCACGCGAAGTAGGGAAGCATCCGCAGGCGGATCGGCTCCATGGGGGACGCTGGCAGCGTGCGGTAGAGTGCGTCTCCCCAGGCCGGCTCGCGCCGGTAGAGGCCCGTACCCTCGAGCATGCGGATGCCGAAGGGCAGGTCATCGGCGGCGACGGGCTCGAGGGCGATGTCGCTCGGGATGTAGACATTGCTCAGGTCTGCGCCGTCGGGCAGGTCGGGCGACTCGAGGCAGTACAGGACCGGCCCGCGCGTGACGGCCACCTGGTTGCGGAGCTGCTCGGCCTGCGGGTGGGCCTGCACCAGCCGGGCGGGCATGGGGAGGTCCAGCTCGATCACGTCACCGGCCGACCAGGGCCGCTCGATGGCGGCGTAGGCGCCCGGCTCGGCCGGGACGTCGGCGGCGTCGCCGTTGACAGTGATGGCGGCCGACGTGGCCCAACCCGGCACTCGCAGCCTGATGGCGAACGAGCGGCCCGGCGCCTCGCGAACGGTGATGGCGATCTTCCCGTCCCAGGGGTAGTCCGTCTTCTGTTCGAGAGCGATACTCTCGCCGGGGGACAGGGTGCCCGAGAAGGCATTCCCGCCGTAGTGGTGGATCCACAGGCCATCGTCTGATGTGCCGTAGAGGTAGCTCTGCCACTCGGCCACCGTCCGCACCAGATTGGACGGGCAGCAGATGCGCCTGCGGCCCGGCTCCTCGCGCTCAAGCATGTCGTTGTGCCCCCGGGGCACGTGCGCGCTGTCGTAGCGGCGGAGCGGGTTGCGGTACCACCAGCTCGCGCCGTCGAGGCCGATGCCGGACAGGATCCCGTTGTAGATCTCAAGCTCCATGATGTCCGCGTACCGCGCCTCGCCGCCGGTGCACAGCATGCGGTAGTTCCACATCATGTTGCCGATCTGGCCGCACGTCTCGTTGTAGGCCGCGGCCGAGGGCAGGAAGTACGCCGGCCCGACGGCCTCGACGACCGGGTCGTTCCGGAGCGACAGGCCGTGCCCCATGGGGCTCACGCCGCCGTTGACGGACATCTTGCGGGCGGTGAGGTCACGCCACATGCGCAGCAGGGGGTCGCGCAGCGTCTCGTCGCCCGTCTCCAGGTACACGTCCGCGGCCCCGGCAAAGAGGTACGTGAAGAACACGTTGTGGCCGACGACCTCTTTCGCCTCGCGTAGCGGCACCCGGTCCTGTATCTGGTCGGTGCCGGCGATGCCGGGGGGCATGTTGAACAGCCAGCCGCGCTTGGGCTTCGATCCGCGCCCGTCCACGATGACCCTGGCGCACTCCAGGTACTTGCTCTCGCCGGTCTCCCGGTACAGCTCCACGAGCCCCATGACGGCCGACGGGTTGTGCGCGAAGCTGGGGCTCACGCTCACGCCGAGGACACTGCACAGGAAGTCGCCGGCCCTGATGGCGATGCGCAGGAGCGAGTCCTTGCCGGTCATGCGGCGGTGGATCACGCCCGCCGTGAGCAGGTGCCCCATGTTGTAGACCTCGTGCTCCCGCACTTCCTGGAACCGAGGCTTGCCCCGGGCCGTGATCTGGGTGGCGATGTAGCCGTCGTCCTCCTGCGCGCTGCCGATGAGCTCGATGGCCTCGTCCATTCGCCGGGCGATCCACTCATCGCCGGTTACGCGGTACGTGCAGGCGGCGGCCTCCAGCCACTTGTAGAGCCACTCGTCCTGCCAGTTGGTGCCGGCGAACTCGCCCTCCTGGGCGCCCGCGGCGATGCGGAAGTTGTCCAGCACGTGGCCGGCATCGGGGTCGGCAAGCAGCTCCCAGAGCCGCCGCAGTGTCACCTGGCAGTTCTGCCGGTGGCGCTCGGCCCAGTACCCCTCGGTCCACTGCACGGCGTCCAGCGCCGCGCTCCGCAGATGCGCCGACGGGCTGGATGAGGTGTCGACGACGGCTGTGCTCTCGGTCCGCTTCATGCGTACCCCTCCATCTGCCTGCTGTGCCGCGACGTGCGCCGGCACGACCGCCATCAGACCAAGCACTACGCCCAGCTTCATGCGTGTGCTCCTCTGCTCCGCGCCTCGGGCGGAGCCCGGATTCGCGACGCAGTCCATTTCGGCCGCCGGACCGGTGCGCCCTCTTGTGCTCCGCGCCCCCGACGGCTTTTGACACCCCGTCCCCGGCCCGATACAATGTGCCCGCGAAACGTAGCCGAGAGGCTGGTGATGACATGACGACATGGCTCTCAGTCGGGCTGACACTCGTGCTGATGACGTGCGCCGGCGCGTTGGCGGACGACCAGACCTGGGTCGAGGTCGAGGGCGCGCTGTACGGTGCGAAGGCCGACGAGCGCGGGCCCATCGGGGGAGGGGAGGGGTACACGGGCATCGTCACGAGCGGGGACTACACCGTGGAGAGCCTCGAGTCGCTCGTGGACGCCCTCTCGAAGGCGCAGGCCGGGCAGGTCGTCTTCATCCCGGGCGACGCGGAGATCGACCTGACGTCGCTGATCTACATCGAGCAGCTCGTGCTGGAAGTGCCGGCAGGGGTGACGCTCGCCAGCGACCGGGGCGACAATGGCTCGCCGGGCGGGCAGCTCACCAGCGATGCACTCAAGACGCCCGTCATGATCCGGCCCGCGGGACCCAACGTCCGCATCACCGGACTGCGCCTCCGCGGGCCGAATACGAAGCGCTACATCGACCACCACACGCGCGCGTTTCGCGGCGAAGGGGAGGGCCACTCGTACTACTACAAGTTCCCGACGCAGGACGGCATCAGGATGGAGCACGCGGGGCTCGAGGTGGACAACTGCGAGATCGCCGGCTGGGGGCACGCGGGCATTGCCGTGCGGGATGGCGACGGGCATCACTTCCACCACAACTACATCCACCACTGCCAGTACCAGGGGCTCGGGTACGGCGTGTCACACAACACGGCGTCCTCGCTCATCGAGTACAACCTGTTCGACTCCAACCGCCACTCCATCGCCGGCACAGGCCGGCCCGGGTGCGGGTACATCGCGAGACACAACGTGGAGCTCGGCGTCTCCCTGAGCCACTGCTTCGACATGCACGGCGGGCGCGACCGGAAGGACGGCACCGACATCGCGGGAACATCCATCGAGATCCACAACAACACCTTCCGCGCTCCGCAGACGCCGGTGGTCATCCGCGGCGTGCCCCAGGAGAAGTGCGAGGTGCACCACAACTGGTTCCCGCGGCACGAGGAGCCGGCGAAGGCCGTGCGGGCCTCAGATAAGACGACCGTGTTCGACAACGCCTATGGGGCGGAGGCGAAGGTGATCGAGTAGGCGGGGCGCGAAGGGTGCAGAAGGAGACCAGGGCGCTCAGCCTACGCCTCGTGGTCGCAGCATCCGCTCTCGGCCCTTGCGAAGGCGGGCGTGGAGAGGTACTTGGCCCCGCTGTCGCCGAAGATGCCCACGATGCGCCGGTAGCCCTTCGCCGCGAGCTTGTGCGCCGCGGCATATGCCGCGCCCGATGACAGCCCCGCGAACAGGCCGTACTCGCCGGCCAGTCGTCTGGCCGCGGCGACGGTCTCGTCGTCGCTCACTTCCACGCGCTCGTGCATGATGCTGGGATCCAGGATCGGCGGGACGTACTGCTCGAGGGCCATGAGGCCCTGGATGGTGGACTGGGGCTGCACAATGATGCCCGCGACCTTCACGTCGGACAGCGTCTCGCGCAGGCGCTGCCCCACGCCCATGATGGTCCCGCCAGTGCCGATCCCGGCCACGAAGCAGTCCATGTCGGGGCACTGCTCCACGACCTCCGCTCCCGTGGTCAGGTAGTGCGCCTCCACGTTGGTCGGCCGGGTGAACTGGCCGAGCAGGTAGTACTTGGGGTCCTGGGCCATCTCCTCGGCACGCTCGACCGCCGCGTCGCAGCCCCACTCGGCCGGCGTGAGCTCCAGCTCGGCCCCCAGCGCGCGCAGTGTCCGGCGGCGCTCCTGGCTCATGGCGGCGGACATGACGATCGTCACGCGGTAGCCCTTGGCGGCGGCCACCGCCGCGAGGGCGATGCCCGTGTTGCCGCTGGTCGCCTCCAGCAGTATCTTGTCCGGGTGCAGCTCGCCGCTCGCCTCCGCGGCCTCGATCATGTGCAGCGCGATGCGGTCCTTGAGCGACCCGGTCGGGTTGTACCACTCGAGTTTGGCGTACAGCTCGGCGTCGCCCGCCTCAGGCCCGAGTGGGACGCGGACCAGTGGCGTGTTCCCGATGGCGAAGTGCGGAATACCTGGCATACCACGGCCCCCATACATGAAGCTGACGTCGAACCTCCGGCGCGCCCTAGGTTTCTCCGCAGCGGCCATCGAGTCCTTGCGGCGCGTCACCTGGTCTCCTCGGGTGCGGGCTCGACCCGCAGGCCATGCAGGCCGCTGAGGTCGGCCATGGCGTCGACCCACGGCCGATTGACATTGCGCGTCCCGTACACGTGGACGTAGGGCGCATCGGGCAGCGCGAACACCTCGCCCGGCGCCACCGTGACCGTCTCCTCGAACTGATAGCGCGCGTCGGCGTGGAAGCCCCCGCCCTCATCGAGCCAGAAGTTGACCCTGATCCGCCGCTCCCTGTCCGGGAAGATGCCGTACGCCGCGCCCGCCGCCTCGTCGGCCCACGCCGCGCCCACCTGCGCGTAGTAGTTGGGCACGTCCGGCCCGGCCGGCCGGTCGCCCTCGGGGCTGCCGCCGATGCTCGGGAGCAGGTAGAAGAAGTAGCCCCTCAGATTCAGCTCGCGCCGGCCGAGGTTCTCCACCGACAGGAACCGCGCCGCGAACCACGGCCGCCCGGGATAGAGCGCCAGCCGATGGCGGACGCGGAAGGGCACGGCCTCACTGCTCCGCGCCGCCTGTCGGCCCGCATCGTCCACCGCCGTGATGACGTCCTGATTCCCGCCCGTGGCCGCGCAGTCCATGACGGCTCGCACCGGGCCGTTGCTTACCCGCGCGCCCTCGAACCGCGCGGTCCGCACCCACTTGTCCTGCCCCGGCGACTGCCAGATGAGCGGGTTGTACCGGCCCAGGGTGATGTCCCCCAGCCTCAGCTCGTCAATGAAGTCCCCGCCCGGTTCGTGCTTGCGGAGACTCAGCGGACCGACCCGGGCCGTGAAGCCCCCGGGGCTCTCCTCCAGCTCGATTGCGTTCGCCGGTTCTGCACGTCGTAGCGGCCGTCTGCACAGGTAGAGGAACAGGGCCGCGGCCTCCCCCGGCCCCAGCTCCGGCGCCTCGAAGCACAGCTCGCTATCGCGAGACAACGGCCCGTCTGCCGGATCGAGCTGGAACATCACCTCTCCCCCATCGGCCGCCAGCAGCGCCAGCGTGCCCCGACCGACCGCGGCCCAGTCGCGCGCCCCGAGCTGCCCCAATCTCAGCGTCAGCGGTGCCGGGCCCACTGCCTCCGCCGACTCATTCGCCACCAGGATCGGCGCCCGCGCTCGCGCCTCGGCCAATGCCCAGCCCTCCGGCGGCGCGTAGACGAGCTTCGTCGCCCGATTGTCCGCCCGGTGCGGATCGCTGAGCTCGCCCTCCGGGTCCGCTTCCGCCACCAGCAGCGCGCATGCTCCCTCCAGCGGCAAGCGCGCCTCCAGGGTCCGCTGCCGGCCGGGCCGCAGTGCGATGTCCACCTGCGCCCGCGCCCCTCCCCCCGAGAAGACCAGCTTGCACCCGGCCGCCGCCCGTCCCGCATTCCTCACTCGCACCGAGGCCTCGCCCTTCCGCCAGTCCAGCCCGGACAGGGCCAGGTCCGGGAACTGCTGACGGTGGATGTCGTACACCTGCGGGTTGAGCCGCGCGCAGGCGGCCGTCAGCTCCGGGTACGGCTCGTCCCCCTCGCTGATGAGGCCGTAGTTGGTGTCCTCGGGGAATGTCGAGGAGATCCCCAGCGCCGGCTCGTCCACCCACATGAAGTAGTCCGACCCCACCATGAACGGCAGCCGGAACACCATCGTCTGGAATACCTCGAATGCCCGCGCGCGCTGCTCCTGCGTGTCGAACCGCTGCCCGGCCCCGTGCCTGCACGGGAGGCCGCTGTCGAGGGCGGGGAACGACCACTCGGTGATCATGAGCGGCTTCCCCGCCTGCTCGTGGTACTCCGCGAACCGTTCTGCCAGCCCCGGCGCCTCCTGCCGCTCCAGATCCACGCGCCCGTAGTAGTTGAACGTCACAATGTCGCAGTACTTGCCCGCGATGTCCCATATCCCCGCCGGGGCGCGCCCCGCGAAGCGGCAGCCGATGATCATGTGGTTCGGGTCGTGCTTGCGGATGGCTGCCGTCGTGGCGACGAAGTACCTGTCGGCAACGAGCCGCACGAACTCGACCTTGTCCCGCCGCACTTGGTCGCTGTTGTCGCCGTCGAGCGCCTCCAGGTCCCCCATCGCGTCCCAGCTCTCGACCTCCGTCCCCCAGGCCCGGTTGAGGGCGGCGATGGTCTCGTACCGGTCGCGCAGCAGCCCGATGGCCGCCTGCTTCGCCGTGTGGTCGGCCGGCTTCTTCATGGCCTCGTCGAACAGCCCCCACTCGGTGTGGGTCTTGCCGTACCACTCGAGCTCGTTGTCCAGGAAGTACCCGAACAGCCACGGGTCGTGCCGATGCGGCTCGCACTGCTTCCGCGCCCGCTGGTCGCAGTAGGCCTCCCACCGGGGGCTGAACACGTTGGGGAACCCGGTCCAGTGCACCTTGGGGGCGATGTCATCCAGGGACGAGAAGGTGGAGCCGAAGGCTGCGAACACCGTGTGCGCCAGCCCTCGATACCACGCCGCCGGGTCGTTGCCCGCTCCGAGCAGGTTGAACCCCCACGCCTTCAGCCGATCCGTCGCCGCCTCGGCCCAGCGCTCCCGCGTGCCGTACTTGCGCTCCGTCACCTTCCCGTGCGGCGCGTACCCGAGCTTCTCGCACCAGTGCCCCTCGTACCGGCAGTGGTCCGTGCCGACCGCATAGAAGGCGCGCCCCCGCGGATCAACGACCCACCACACCCCGTCCCGCCGCCTCGTGCGGAAGAAGCCCGTCGCCCGGAAGCGCAGCTTCCCGAGGGCCGGAACGTCGTACGCCGGATGCGTTCTCGTTGGCTCTTCCAGCTTGATCCCTCCCGTCCCGCGGGCGCGCACGTCGTCCCACGCCGCGACGAATCCGCCGACCCGCAGCGCCGGCCGCCCCGTCGTCACCGCGACGTCGCTGAACTCGTACCGACCGCGCGAGCGCACCGTCCCGTCCAACTCAGTCAGCGCGCCCTCGATCCCCTCCGGCGTCATGGCGATCCGCAGACGGTACGGGCGATTGTACTGCCAGTCGAAGTCCTGGCCCTCGCCAAGAGCCAGCCGCAGGTTGTCCTGCGACAGCCAGCGCCCGTCGCGCATCTGGACCAGCTCCACGAAGTGCTTCTTCCCCGCGTCGTCCGGCGACTCGATGAGGGCAAAGTGCCAGAAGTTCCGCGCATCGCGATACACGGCGACGCCCGCGATCTTCCACCTCGTACCGACAGCCTCCGACACACGCAGGACTGCCTCGACACTGAGCCGCGGGTAGACCGCGTCACCGGCCGGCACCGCGAAGCCGCCCAGGCTGCCGTCCACGCGGTACTCGCCCTCGCGCACCTCCCAGAGGATGGTGCCCGGCTCCCAGTGGGGCGCCCCATCCGAGCCGGCGGCGTACCGCGAGAAGTCATCCGAGAGCTCCAGCCCGCCCTGGGCCAGCGCCGGCCCCGACAGGCTCAGGGCGAGCAGGAGAGTGTGCGGAGCCGTGATCTTCATCACGCCGCATGGCTTCCTCCCGCACCCCCGACTCGCCTGCCTCCATCGCTTTTGACACCCTCCCAGCAGCCCGCTATAATGCCCGGCGGCGTTCGGCCCATCACAGCCAACATCGCTTCAGCAGTAGCAGACCAGGAGGAAGCACCGTGCAGGACTCGGCGCAGCAGATCAATCGGGCTCTCGTGAGCACTTCCGATAAGACCGGGATCGTGGAGTTCGCCAGGGGGCTGGCCGCGTTCGGCGTCGAGATGCTCTCCACCGGCGGCACCGCCCGGCAGCTCGCCGACGCCGGCGTCCCCGTCCGCCCCATCTCCGATTACACCGGCTGGCCCGAGATGCTGGACGGCCGCGTGCGCACCCTCCACCCCAAGGTCCACGGCGGCCTGCTCGCGCTGCGGGACAATCCCGACCACGTCCGGCAGATGCAGGAGCACGACATCCAGCCCATCGACATGGTCGTCGTGAACCTGTATCCCTTCGAGCAGACCGTGGCCAATCCGGACGTCACGCTCGAGGACGCCATCGAGAACATCGACATCGGCGGCCCGTCCATGCTCCGCTCGGCGGCGAAGAACTACTGCAGCGTCGCCGTGATCTGCAATCCGGCGCGGTACGAGTCGGTTCTGGCCGAGATGCGCAGCAACGACGGCGCGCTCACCGACGAGACGCGCGCCTCGCTGGCCCTCGAGGCGTACCGCCACACGGCGCACTACGATGCGGCCATATCCGACTTCCTGGCATCCCGCTTCGAAGCCGAGGTGTAGCCGTGAACAAGCACATCGACGCCTTCATTGAGTACAACCTCGTCGAGAAAGGCCTCGCCGAGAACACGATCGTCGCGTACCGGCGAGACCTGGAGCAGTGGGCCGCCTTCCTGCTCGCGCGCGATCGCGAGTCGTTCGCCGAGGGGGCGCGCGAGGACGTCATCGTGTACATGGAGGAGCTCCACAAGCGCCGCCTGGCCCGCTCCACGGTCGCCCGCAAACTCACGTCACTGCGCAGCTTCCACGCGTTCCTGGTCCGTGAGGGCGAGCTGGACACCGACGTCACCGCCAGCATCGATCTCCCGAAGCGCTCGCACCGGATCCCGGAGACGCTCACAGAGGACGAGGTCAAATCGCTGCTCGCCGTGCCCGACGTGACCACCCGCATCGGCCTCCGCGACGCCGCCATCCTGTACATGCTCTACGCCACCGGCCTGCGCGCATCGGAGCTCACCGGGCTGCGCGTGCCTGATCTGAATCTGCGCGCCGGCACCGTCCGCTGCGTGGGCAAGGGCCGCAAGGAGCGCATCGTCCCCATAGCCGGCACCGCCCTGGACGTCATCCGCGCCTATCTGGCGCGCGGCCGGCCCGAGCTGGTCAAGTCCACCACCGAGAGCGCCCTCTTCCTCACCATCCGCGGCCACGGCCTCAGCCGAGCCGCCCTGTGGCGACTCATCAAGAGCGCCGCCCTGAAGGCCCACATCCTCAAGAACGTCACCCCGCACATCCTCCGGCACTCCTTCGCCACGCACCTGCTCGCCGGCGGCGCCAATCTGCGCGCGATCCAGGAGTTGCTCGGCCACGCCAGCATCACCACCACCCAGATTTACACCCATGTCGCCCGCGACCGCCTCAAGCGCGTCTACGACCGCACCCATCCGCGAGCGTAGGCGCGCGCCCCAGCAGTGGGGTTGAGTGACCCATGTCACATCCGGTCAGCCATTGGCCCACCCTGTCTCTCACGTGCACCCTCGCCGCGGGAGTTCTGGCGATGCCGACATCCGACGCGCACGCTGCCGCAGTCGAGGCGCCCAGTGACGCGGACGCCGGCCCCACAGTGCTGGCGAGCCGCGAAGAGGCGGGCCGGATGCTCCTGGACTACTACGAGAAGATGGTCACACCGCGCCCCATGGAGATCCGCCGCGGGAAGAAGCTCGACCGCCATCGCGGACGGCTGCGCCGGGCGTTTCTCACCTGTGCCGGGCTCTGGCCGCTTCCCGAGCGCGTCGCCCTCGACATCCACACCACCCAGCCGCTGCACCACGACTGGTGCACCGTCCGGCGCATCTACTACCAGGTCTGGCCGGGCGTCTACAACCATGGCTTCCTGTACATCCCGAAGACGTACGCCGAGCGGCCCGCCCCCGCCGTGCTGTGCCCACACGGGCACTGGCCGGGTGGGAACGTGCATCCCGCCGTGCAGAGCCGCTGCCTCGTCCTGGCCAAGCTCGGCTACGTCGTCTTCTCGCCGTTCCAGCAGCACTTCGACGACCTCCCCCTGGGCATATCCTGCCAGACGGTGATGATCTGGAACAACATCCGCGCGCTCGACTACCTCGAGAGCCGGCCGGA
>JASFTE010000111.1:0-10343 GCA_050114035.1 Armatimonadota bacterium
GGCGCGGCGGCGTGGCAGGCGCAGTCGTTCGCGATGGTGGAGTGCGCTCCCGGCGGGCCGACGGTGTGCGTCGCCTTCACCAGCAACGCCGACCCGTGGCGGTGCACGCTCACAACGGACGATGGCCCCGTGGCCGAGCACCACTGTGCAGCCGCGTGGCGCCTGCCGCCGGGGGGGCGGGCGACGATCGGGGCACAGTACATCTGGGTCGTCGATGGCGACCTCGCTGCCGCTCGGGCCTCGGCCCAGCGGTGGTACGATGCAGTGGCGCTCACGGTCGCCGACGGCGGGCCGGATTGGCTCCGGGACTGCATCGTGTACCAGGCGTCGGCGGGCGGCAGCGTGGACTCGCGCTTCAGCGACGTCGGCGGCTTCGAGAACTTCTCCCAACAGCTCGACTACATCGCGGACCTGGGCTGCAACGCCTTCTGGCTCATGAGCGTGCTGACGCACAAGGATCCGGCGGCTCCGCTGGAGGGCTGGAACCTGTACGGTCCACTGCGGTACGACCAAGTCGATCCGGCGCTCGGCGGCGAGGCCGGTCTCACGCGACTGGTGGGGGCGATGCGGGCGCGGGAGTTCCGCATCATCAACGAAATCGTCCCCAGCGGCGGCCGGGCCGAGCTGTGCAAGGCGCATCCGGAGTGGTGGACGTACAAGGAGGACGGGTCGCGGCGGATAGGGTTCGGGGAGGCGCTGGATTACTCCGCGCCCGGCTGGCAGGCGCAGATCCGTGAGACGATTCGGTGGCTGACGGCCGGGTGGGGATTCGATGGCTACCGCGTGGACGTTGCCGACGGGTACGGCGTCAACTGGCGGTCGCCGACCAACGGGCCACACGCATCGCTCTCCACCCGGTGGGGGGCCATCACGATGCTCAGCGCCATCCGGGAGGCGGCGCTCGAGGGTGGGGCGCGGGAGCCGGCCATCATCCCGGAGGTGCTGACCGAACGGCCCGAGTACGCGCGGCACGGGCAGGTGGGCTATGGCCACGCCTTCCTGTGGGCGGTGCAGGAGGCGTGGGAGGCGGCGCGAGGCCCGGAGGAGCTCCGCGATGGGATACGGGATTACCTGGAACGCGAGCGGGGATCGCTCCCGCGCGGGATGATCCTGCTGCGCTCGCTGACCAACCACGATACGGTGGTGTCGCGCGGGCGGGCGGATCGGCGCTTCGGGGCGGGGATGCAGCGGGCGCTGACTGCCGTATGCACGTTCGTAGACGGCGTGCCGATGATCTACCAGGAGCAGGAGGTGGGCTCGTACCGGTACTTCCGGAGGCTGTTCTGGGCGCGCAGGAGGGTGCCGGAGGTGCGTCGCGGTGCGGCCGACTACCTCGGCGTGCGCAGTCCGGCGTCGGTGTTCGCGGTGCTGCGATCGGTGGGTGACTCCCATGCGGTGGGCCTGGTGAACCTGTCGGCGGCGGCGGTGGAGGGGGACATCGAGCTTCCCGCTGGTGTGGCGCCAGCGGGAAGCCGCATTGCGTACGATGCGGTGTCGGGCCGGACGGCGCGCGTGCGGTCGGGGCGCATTGGATGGCGCTTCGAGCCGTATGGGGCGGCGCTTCTCCGGATCGGCCGGCCGCCGGAGGGCGAGGTGCCGCCGGAGCGGCATCAAGCCCAGTCGCAGAGCGCGGTCGCATCCAATGCTCCCTTCGTGTGGGAGCGTGCGGCGGAGGGGACGCGCTTCGAGGTGGCGGGACTCGAGGGCATGCTCATCGTCGACAAGCTGACAGTCCGATCAGTTCGGCGAGGCGACGGCGGCGTCAGGATCACGGCGACGGCCGGGGCTCCGGGTGAGGGGGAGCTGTCGCTGCAGGTGCTGGGTGTGGATCGCTGGCTTGTGGACACGGTGACCGGCGTCTACGAGGATCGCTTGATGCGTCGGCACTTCCCCTGGCCGGAGGGCCTGTATCACTGGGAGCCCTCGTACGTGTGGGGGTATGAGCCGCACAACCTGTACAGCCACGTACTGCCGGCAGGCAGGCAGTGGCAGTCGGCGGTGGCGCCAGTATGTGAGGGCGGCCAGATTGCGTTCGCCGGACCGGGCGGGAAGGGCATCGCAATTCGGGACATTGTGACGAACGCGATGAACGTGGTGCTGACCGACCGCTCGGAGCAGCCGGATCCGGAGCCGTATGGGCTGAGGCTGCGGTTTGTGTCGCGGGACAAGGCCCTCAGTGCGCGCTGGGTCCCCGAGCATCGAAGGACCGGCTGGGTGGAGATGCCGACGGCGCCTTTCTCGCGCCTGGACAAGTCGCTCCACGTTGCGTTCACCGTTGCGCCCTTGAGGGACTTCGAGAGGGCTGTCGGCCGCGCTCAGCCCCTCGCTGCGCCGGCCGGAGCACGGCAGAGCATCGGCCCGGGCGAGCGTGTGTCGCACCACAACCGGCTGTGGCTCGTCGAGCCGAACACGGTGCGCTGGACAGGGCTGCCTCTGGGGCACGAGGGCGACTACACGTTGTGGCTGCAGCTCCGGCACAGCGAGCGAGGGCCGGACCAGACCGAGCTCACGGAGCATTACCACGTCACGCTCGACGGGCGGGCCATTCCCCTGGAATGGAGCCGGCTGGATGTGTGGCGCACCGGGAACGGGTACTTCGGATGGGCCAAGGGGCCCGCCGGGCGGCTGGGGCCGGGGAGGCATTCGCTGGCGATTCGGACTTCTCATAGGTGGTGTGCACTTCTCCCACGAAGCTACATCAGCCGTGATGCGTCTTTCCGGCCCTGATTGGGAGGCCCACATGGTTCGAGAGTACCGCAGTAGCGACTGGGAGAGCTATCCGATGGACTTCCGCGATCCGCACCGCGTCCTGGAGCCGCTGGAGGAGGAGATCGCCGTGGTGGATGCAGCGCTCGGCACGCTGCGGGAGGCGGGGCTGCTGTCGCACGTGGACTACGACCGCGAGAAGATGCTGGCGCATCGCGAGGCCGTGCGGGAGCTCTTCGACATCCCCTGGACGGCGATCACCCCGCGCATGCAGCGGCTGCTGTACGCCATCAACGCGATCAAGCAGCCGCGGAATATGATCGCGGCCGGCGTGTTCTGCGGCAACACGTTCATCTCCAACGCCGGCGCGGGCGTCGGGCCGGGCGCATGCTATACGGCGGGCAAGCTCATCGGCGTGGAGATCAAGCCGGAGGAGGCCGAGCGGGCGGAGCGCAACGTGCGGAAGATCGATCCGACCGGCGTGGCGTACGTACTGGCGGCCGATGCGCTGGACGTGATCGCGGAGTTCGCCGAGTCCATCAACCTCCTCTACCTGGACGCCGACGGCGGGAAGGGCCGGGGGAAGGGCATCTACCTGGAGATCCTGGAGGCCGCGTACGACAAGATGCCGGGCGGGAGCCTCGTGCTGGCCCACAACAGCGTGAACGGGCGCGAGCCCGTCCAGCCGTATCTGCGCTGGGTGCGAGATAGCGCCAACATGGCGGCCAGCGCGAACGTTGTGTTCGATAAGGAGGGGCTGGAGGTCTCAGCCAGGTAGCTGAGTATCGCCGGGGCAATCGCGTTCGCCAGACAGGAGCAATGACCGTGAACTACATGAGGAAAGCGATGGGCCTGCTCGGGATGACGCTCGCGTGGGCGCTGGCGAGCGGCTTGCCGTGCGCCGCACAGGACCAGTACGGTGCACGGGCCCGAGAGATCATGGACGCCACGGGCGTGAAGGGCGGCCTGGTGGTCCACGTTGGGTGCGGAGACGGGAGACTGACGGCTGCGCTGTGCGTGAATGGCAGCTACCTGGTCCATGGCGTGGATGCCGATGCGGGGAACGTCGAGCAGGCGCGGGAGCACATTCGGTCGCTCGGGCTGTATGGCAAGGTGTCCGTCGAGCAGTGGGTCGGGAGCAGCCTGCCCTACGGCGACGGCGTCGTCAACCTGCTCGTGTCCGAGCGTCTCGGCCGGGTCCGAATGGCCGACGTGCTGCGCGTGTTGGCTCCCGAGGGCGTGGCGTACATCGAGAATGGGCGCAGGTGGAACCGGACCGTCAAGCCGCGTCCGAAGGAGATGGACGAGTGGACGCACTGGCTGCATGGCCCGGATGGCAACGCCGTGGCCGAGGACACGGTCGTCGGCCCGCCCCGGCACGTGCAATGGGTCGCGGGCCCGCTGTGGCAGCGCCATCACAACACGGTGCCGAGCGTCACGGCCATGGTCTCGTCCAACGGACGGCTGTTCTACATCTCGGACGAGGCGCCGGCGGGAATCAGCGGGCTCCCGGATCAGTGGTTTCTCATGGCGCGGGACGCGTTCAACGGCGTGCTGTTGTGGAAGCGGCCGATTGATGAGTGGGGCTGGCGGGAGTGGAGCGACCGCGAGATATCGCGGTTCAATCAGCCGACGCACATCGCGCGGCGGCTGGTTGCGGCAGGCGATCGCGTCTATGTGACGCTGGGGTTCAACGCGCCGCTGACGGCGCTGGACGCCGCGACGGGAGAGACCGTGCGGACGTACCCCGGGACCGAGTTCACGAGTGAGATCCTGCATCAGGACGGCCTGCTCGTCCTCGCCGTCAACGAATCCGCCCAGAAGCCGGGCCGGAGCGCGGAGCAGTCTCCGGAGAAGAAGCGCGTTGTGGCCATTCAGGCCGAGACGGGGCAGCCTCTGTGGCAGAAGGGCGGCTTCGTTGGGGTCAGCTCCAAGGCGGACGCACTCGAGCGGATCACGCACCTGCTGATGGCCATCGGCGATGGGCGCGTGTACTTCGTCGAAGACGACGCCGTGGTCTCGCTCGACCTGGCCAACGGCGCAGAGCTCTGGCGTGCACCCCGACCGGAGTGGGACAGATTCGCCACCCACTTCGGCTACTACTTCGCCAACCTGTGCACTCTCGTGTACCACGACGGCGTCGTCCTGCTCTCGCAGCCCCAATTCGCCGAGAAGAGCCAGCCGTGGAATGCGCCGGTGGAGACTGTCCTGGTGGCGATCGCGGCGGAGACAGGCGAGCAGTTGTGGACATACGAGTGTGGCACCTGGGGGCACTACAACCCGGGCGACGTCTTTGTCATCGGCGGGCTCGTGTACGCGCACGGGCTCGACACGTTCACGCTGGTCGGGCTGGATCCCTTGACGGGCGACGTGAGGAGGACACTCTCCACCGACCGGGCGCTCAACAAGGCACACCATCACCGCTGCTATCGCAACAAGGCCACCGAGCGGTACGTGCTGACCTCGAGGAGGGGTGTCGAGTTCATCGACATCGAGTCGGGGGACAACCATCTGCACCATTGGGTGCGCGGGGTATGCAGGTTCGGCATACTGCCGTGCAACGGGCTGCTGTATGCGCCGCCCCATCCGTGCATCTGCTACGTCACGGCCAAGCTCAACGGGATGTGGGCGGTTGCGCCGGAACGTCAGCCTGCGGGCAGACAGAGCCGTGGGAAGGCTGAGGCGCGCCTCGAACGGGGCCCGGCCTACCAGCGGGGCGCCGGGAAGCACGCCGGCGCGGCGGCGGGCGATTGGCCCACGTACCGGCACGATGCGCTGCGCAGCGGGGCGGCGAGCTCGGCGGCGCCAGCCGATCTGGAGCGGCTCTGGCAGGCCGATGTCGGCGGGAGCGCGAGCAGCGTTACGGTGGGCGAAGGGAAGGCATTCGTCACATCGGGCGACGCGCACCGGGTCTGTGCGCTGGACGCCGATGACGGCACGCTCGTGTGGAGCTACACGACCGGCGCCGGAGTGGACAGTCCGCCCACGATCCACGAGGGGATGGCGCTGTTCGGGTGCGCGGACGGGTGGGTGTACTGCCTGCGCGCGTCGGATGGGAAGCTGGTGTGGCGATTCCGGGCCGCGCCCGAGGAGCGGCGGATCGTGGCGTTCGGACGGCTCGAATCGGCATGGCCGGTGCACGGGAGCGTGCTGGTGAAAGATGGGATCGTCTACGCTGCTGCCGGCAGATCGTCGTTCCTGGATGGCGGCATCTATGTGTACGCCCTGGATCCGGGCACGGGGACGCTGCTGCAGGAACGGCGCATTGACAGCCGCGATCCCGAGACCGGCGACATGCCCGACTGCCGGCTCCCGTATGACATGCTCCCGGATGCCCTCGGCGCTCTGCCGGATGTCCTCGCCAGCGATGGCTCGTTCATCTACATGCGGCAGACGAAGCTCGACCCGGCGGACATAAGCCGCCCCCTCAGGAGCACGTGGGCCGAGACCACCCCCGAGGCCCGCCGGGGCGAGCCACAGGCCGGCCCCCAGGTGATGTCCACGGCCGGGTTCCTCGACGGCTCATGGTTCAACCAGACGTACTGGACGTATGAGGGCGTGGCGCACTGCAAGCTGCTTGTGTGCGACGAAGCGTCCACCTACGGCGTGAAGCCGTTCCCGGGCAGCAGGCGGCATTCGCGGGCCATCTTCCGGCCGGGGGAGAAGGGCTACAAGCTCTTCGCCTACGATCGCGCGACGAAGAAGGAACGATGGGCCGTGCAGGCGCCCGTGCGGGTCGAGGCGATGGTGCTCGCCGCTGATACGCTCTTCGCGGCCGGCGCGCCCGATGTGGTGGATCCGGAGGATCCGTGGGGAGCCTTCGAGGGGAGGAAGGGAGCGGTGCTCGTGGCCTTCTCGGCGAGCGACGGCAGCAAGCTGGTCGAGCACGAGCTCGATGCGCCACCCGTCTTCGACGGAATGGCCGCCGCCAACGGGCGGCTCTACATCACCACGAAGGACGGACGGGTCGTGTGTATGGGAGGCAAGTAGACGGACAAGCACGGCCGTGTCTCCCTCACGCGTCCTCCCCGGGCGAGGAGGCCCCACGGCGGCACTCGCCGTTGCGACACTCAAGGAGGCAGAGCTCATGGCTCACATAACCAGGCGCGGCTTTCTGTCGGCGGTTGCCGGCGGCGCGGCGGTCTCGACCTGTCATCCGGCGCTGAGTGCGGCTGAGGCAGCCGGCGGCGGTTCCGGCGAGAGGCTGAATGTCCTGTTCATTGCCGTGGACGATCTGCGACCGCAGCTTGGCTGCTACGGCCAGGAGCAGATTCTGTCCCCGAACATCGACCGATTGGCAGGCGAGGGCCTGCTGCTAGAGCGGGCCTACTGCCAGCAGGCCGTCTGCATGCCCTCGCGCGCCAGCCTCATGAGCGGATACCGGCCGGACAAGGGTGAGATATATCGGTGCGGCCCGCTGTATCAGCACGTGCCCGACGCCCTGTCCATGAACATGCACTTCCAGGCACACGGATACGAGACGATCAGCATTGGGAAGATCTACCATCATCGCTCCGACGACTCGCAAGGGTGGAGCAAGCCGGCGTACCATCCGCGGGGCGAGTGGAAGGGTCGCGGCTACATGAGCGAGGCAGGGCAGGCCATCGCGCTGGAGTACGATCGGACGCACCCGGACGCCAAGCGCCGGGGGATGGGGCCCGCCTTCGAGGCGGCCGATGTCCCGGACAACGCCTACGCCGATGGGATGTCGGCAGATCGCGCCCTCGAAGAGCTGAACCGTCTCAAGGATCGGCCGTTCTTCCTCGCCACGGGCTTCCTGAAGCCCCACCTGCCCTTCAATGCGCCGACGAAGTACTGGGACCTGTATCCCGAGAACGAGATCGACCTGGCCAAGAATCCCCTCGCTCCCGAGGGCATGCCGCGCTATGCGGGCACGAGCTGGGGGGAGCTGCGGGGCTATGCCGGGATGCCGGCGAAGGGCCCCATGCCGGACGACCTCGCGCGGCAGTTGATCCACGGGTACTACGCATGCGTGTCGTACATGGACGCGCAGGTGGGCAGGCTGCTGGACGAGCTGGACCGGCTGGACCTGCGAAGCAACACCGTCGTGATGCTCTGGGGCGACCATGGCTGGAAGCTCGGCGAGCACGGCATGTGGTGCAAGCACACCAACTTCGAGATAGATGCCCACGCGCCCATGACCGTCAGCGCGCCGGGGATGGGGGCGGCCGGGCAGACGACGTCAGCGCTCACGGAGTTCGTGGACATGTATCCGACGCTGTGTGAGCTCTGCCAGCTCCCGCTGCCCGACCATCTCGAGGGCACGAGCATGGCGCCGCTGCTGGACGATCCGGAGCGGGAGTGGAAGTCGGCGGCCTTCAGCCAGTACCCGCGCGGGGACATAATGGGCTACAGCATGCGGACGGAGCGCTACCGGTACACCGAATGGCAGGACCTCAAGTCGGGGAAGGTCGAGGCCGTGGAGCTGTACGATCACGAGAAGGACCCGGCGGAAAACGTCAACGGCGCCGAACTGCCCGAGAACGCCGACACCGTGAAGCGACTGGCCGAGATGCTGAAGGCCGGCTGGCGCGAGGCCGTTCCGCCGACGTAGCGGGGAGGATCCGCAATGCGTACGCATGGACCCACGGGCTGGAGTATCCGCGCGAGGCGAACGACCGCCGGGCTGACGCTATTTGCGGTGGTGGGATTGCTGTTGCTCTCCGCCCATGTGCTGGCCCAGCAGCCTCAACTGAAGGTGATGACGTACAACATTCGCTACCAGGCCATGGACAAGACGCCGGGGAAAGACGGGAAGCTGCATCCGTGGGACGGGCGCAAGCAGATGGTGCTCGCCGTCGTCCAGCAGCAGGATCCGGACATCGTCGGGTTCCAGGAGTGCCAGCAGCCGCAGCGGACGTATCTGGCAGAGAGCCTGAAGGAGTACGGGTCCCGCGGCACGGTGTTCTGGAAGAGGTCGGAGTTCGAGCTGTTGGGCAGCGGCGGGATGAGCCAGTGGCGGGCGCCGAGAGACCCGACGGGCGTGGCGCCGAAGCAGTTCGAATGGGTCCGGCTCAGATGGCAGGGCATCGATAGGGAGCTGTTCCTCTTCAACACGCATTTCCGCCCGGCGCTGAAGGAGCCCATTAGAGTCCAGCTCTGTAAAAACGTGGGGGACTACATCAACCAGGTGGCGGGGACGGACGCCATCGCCATGCTGGTGGGTGACCTCAACATCCACGACTCGGACTCCAAGGGAATCCGGATCATCCGCGACACCGCCGGGATGAGCGACCCGTGGACGGACACGGGCACGCCGCAACGGTATACGTGGAACTACTGGTTCAACCCCACGTGGTCCGGCGATACGGTGGACTGGATTCTGTATCGCCGCCCGCTGAAGGGGCAGTCCGTGATGCGGCCCGACTACAATGTGGATGGCGAGTATCCGTCCGACCACACTCCGGTGTTCTCAGTGTTGGGCGTGGAGTAGGCTGACAGGTCGCGGCTGCGCGTGCGGGACCACCTCGCCACTCAGCTTCGGGAGGCGCTGGGACCATGAAGCACAGGAAGTCACTGCCGGCCGTGTGGCCAGTGCTGATCGCGCTCGCGAGCGCGCCGTGTGTGGCTCGTGAGTATCGGGTCGCGCCTTCCGGCGACGCTGCAGAGCCCGGCAGGCGGGCTCTGCAGCGCGCAGCAGCAACGACACTCGGCCTCATACTGGCCGTGACTGCCACGCTCTCATGTGCCGCGTGGTCGGAGGTCCTGGTGGCGGAGCACTTCGAGGACGGCGACCTCGCGGCGCGCGGGTGGTACGACATCGCCAAGTGGGGACCGGACAGGAGTCTCTCCATCGCGGGCGAGCCGGAGGTGGCAGCGAACACCGGCGCGCGATGCCTGAAGATCCGATACGCCGAGAAGGACACGGGCGGGTGGATGCACATCGACTTCCCGGACGTGCCGCAGGTCTACGTTCGCTACTACCGTCTCTTTCCCGAGGGCTGGGAGTGGCCGAACGGCTACGGCCCGCACGATAGCATCGTCTTCGCGGGCTCGTATGGCGTGCCAACGGACACTGATCTGTCGGTGTACCTGGACTTCTGGAAGTCGGCCGACACCTACGTCCGCGTCGCTACCGCCAGGCAGAAGTGGGGCTACGGCGGTTACGCGCAGGTGCTGCGCCAGCACGGCGGCGTGGCCAACCGGCTCCCCTTCAACGTCGCCGCGCCGGACAAAGTCCAGCCCGGCAAGTGGCACTGCGTCGAGCACTATGCCCGGCTCTCGGATCCGGGCAAGGAGAACGGGCGCCTGAAGCTCTGGGTCAACGGCAAGCTCGTGAGCGACCTGGCCGGGCTGCCCCTCGTGGATGAGAACCACGCCGGCATCCAGTTCAACCACTGGATGCTCGGCCCGTACTTCCACGGCGGGAGCCACAAGGAGCAATCGAACTACCTCGATAGCCTCGTCATCGCCACCGAGTACATTGGCACGCTGGAGCAGCGCGGCAACCAGCCGCCACGAGCGTACTTCCTGCATGCGCGCGAGTGGGGCAGCATGACGGCCGCCTTCGACGCCTCCCGGAGCGCCGACCCGGACGGCGAGATCGCGCGATTCTCCTGGGACTTCGGCGACGGTGAGTCCGGCGAGGGCAAAACGGCCTCGCACACCTACGCCCG
>JASFTE010000112.1:0-10333 GCA_050114035.1 Armatimonadota bacterium
CAGTCAGGACGAGTTCTTCCGGATCACACTCGAGAAGGCCGTGGCGGCCCGGTTCCTCTGCGAGCACGCGGGCGATGCGCTGTCGAGTGTAGAGGATGGCCGGGCGTTCGAGGTCGGCATTGGCCCGATGGGCATCGGGGTCATCTCCCTGTTGCCATGGGCCAGTGACTGGACCCTCGTGGGCGTGGACCCGCTCGCGTTGGTGGCGCCGCAACTGCCGCCGATGGCCATGGCGACGTGGCGGGCGGCGTGGGAGCTGGACTATGCCCACGTCCAGGGCATTGGCGAGAGCGCGCCGCTGGCGAGTGCATCGTGCGATCTGGCTGTCTGCTACAACGTCCTCGAGCACGTCTCGTCGCCCGCCGCCGTCCTCGCGGAGCTATACCGCGTGCTGAAGCCGGCGGGCTATCTGCTCGTGGGAGAGGGAGTGCGGTCGTGGCTCGGCGTGCAGAAGATGAAGCACGTCACGCGGCGCACGAGGCGCGACAGCATTCTGGTCCGGGCGCATCCGCGCCACTTCACGGGCGCGCAGCTCGAGGCCACCATCGAGGCGGCCGGCTTCCGCATAGCGGCGGCCGATCGGCCGCATGAGGGGCTCTTTGCCCGTCTCGCCGGCCGCTGCGAGCAGCAGCACGTGATCGGACGGAAGGAGTAGGTGGCCCCCGGCCCCACGTGCGCGCCCGCGCTCTGGTGTCGATCCGCAACATCAGGAGGACTCACCATGAGTGACAATGGGATCGTGTACACCGTGTTCACCAAGCCGTGGAAGATGCCCACGCCGGAGCTGGGCAAGCACATCAAGGCGCTCGGCTTCGATGGGATCGAGCTTCCCGTGCGGCCCGGGTACCAGGTCGAGCCGGAGGACGTGGCCAAGGGCCTGCCCGAGTGCGCCAGGCAGCTCGCCGACTTCGGCATCAAGATCTACAGCGTGGCCGGGCCCAGCGACGAGGCGACCATTGCCGCCTGCGCCGAGGCGGGGGTGCCGATCATCCGCGTGATGGCGCGCGTCGGCGACGAGGGCTACATGGCCACCGAGGCGGCGACGCAGAAGGAGTACGACGAGCTCGTTCCGCTGCTGGACAAGCACGGTGTGCAGCTCGGCGTGCAGAACCACTGCGACAAGTTCGTGGGCAGCGCCATCGGGCTGCTGCATCTGATCGAGAGGTACGACCCGAAGCACGTCGCCGCCGTGTGGGACGCGGCCCACTGCGCGCTGGACGGCGAGCCGCCGGAGTTGGCCGTTGACATCCTCTGGTCCCACCTGTGCATGGTGAATCTCAAGAACGCGATCTGGCGTCGCAGCACGGGGCCCGAGGCCGAGGTCGTGCAGTGGCGGCACTACTGGACCAGCGGCCGGCAAGGGCTGGCCTCGTGGCCGAAGGTCGCCGAGGAGCTGAAGAACCGAGACTTCGAGGGCATCGTCTGCCTGACGGCTGAGTACAGTGACGAGGAAGCAGTGGATCGGCTTATCGCCGAAGACATAGCATTCGCGAAATCGCTCTTTGCATAGGGAGGACTCACTGATGGCGAAGACTCGCAAGAAGAAAGCGAAAGCCCGGAAGAAGGTGCGCGTGGCCATGATCGGCGCCGGGGGTATGGCCAACCGAGTGCACTACCCATCGCTCGCCGGGTTCGACGACGTGGAGATCGCGGCCATCTGCGACCTGAACGCGGAGCGCCTTGACACAACGGCGGACAAGTACGGTGTGGACGCGCGTTACACTGACTACCGCAAGATGTGCGAGGAGATCGCGCCGGATGCGGTGTACGTCATCGGGCCGCCCGACGACATGTACAAGATATGGGTCTGGTGCCTGCAGCAGGGGCTGAACATGTTCGTGGAAAAGCCTCTCGGCATCACGGCCCACCAGGCGCGCATGCTGGCATACCTCGCCGAGGAGAAGGACCTCATCACGCAGGTCGGCTTCCAGCGACGCACGTGCCCCATGGTCGTGAAGCTCCGCGATGAGTGCCTCAAGCGCGGGCCGATGGTGCACGCGGTGTGCCGCTTCTACAAGTGCGGGGTCCGGCCATACACCGGCTCGCTCAGCCACATGATGGGCGACGGTGTCCACGCCATCGACACGGTGCGCTGGATGTGCGGCGGCGAGGTGGTGAACATCCAGAGCGTGACGAAGTCCGTTGAGGTCCCCGATCGCAACTTCTTCATGGTGCTGCTGGAGTTCGACAACGGCGCAACGGGCGTCATCCTGAATAGCCATGCCAGCGGCCGGCGCATCTTCGACGTCGAGATGCACGCGCCGGCCATCTGTGCGGAAGCCGAGCACGAGGGCAAGGGGTACCTCTACGCGGACGGGGACACGGAGGGCGTCGAGTACGATACGCGCGAGGAGGCCGGCAGCGACGAGTTCCACGTGTATGGAGGCTTCGAGGGAGAGAACCGGGAGTTCATCGACTGCCTCAAATCCGGCAAGCAGCCCGGCTCGCACTTCGCCGACGCCGCGAAGACCATGCAGGTGGCCGACAGGATCCTGGCGCAGGACCTGCTGCGCTCGTAACCGGGCGAGATGGCGAGGCGCGAGACGCTATGACCGGAACGGTCGGAGGCAACGCGCTATGAGATTGCTGACAGTGGCAACAGTCCCGATGGCGGCCGTGTTGGCGACCGGGTACGCCGCCGGTATTCCGGCCGCGGATGTACTGCTCAAGGTGGAGCTGCAGAACTATGGCCAGACGAGCGGGCTGACGCCGGCGGAGCTGCCTGGCGCATCGGGCGGCTACGCGATGGCCCTGGGCAATGAGAGCACGGGAGCCGCGGGTGGCGTGAAGCTCGAGCCGGGGCAGTACACGCTGCTTCTGCGGGCATGGGCCCCGGCCGGCGACCAGGACGGGTTCTTCGTGGAGATAGCCGGCAAGCGGGAACGACGGGTGGCACCGGGGCAGAAGTGGACGGCGATGGCGTACAACTTCGGCGTGGAGAAGGCCGGTGTGGTGACCATAGCCATCATCGGCCAGGAGCGAGGGCTGGCCGTCGATCAGATCGCCGTGGTGAAGGGGACGTATGAGACCGGCCAGGTGAGGATGGTGGATCTGCCGGGCGAGACCATCGCACAGGGCCAGGCGGGGCTCGCGGATCTGCCTCGGATGAAGTCCCAATGCTCCCTCGAGGCGCTTCCTGATGCGCCGCCTGGGAGGGACGTCAACACCGTACTGTACGAGAGCTTCGACGGGGCGGTGGCCGGCGCCGTCGGCGATCACTCGCAGGTCGAGGGCAAGTTCGGGAGGGCCCTGTACCTCGCCATGCCGGACGGCCGGTTCGACGTGGATGCCTCTGATCTCGACCTCGGGGCGGCAGCCACCATCGAGTACTGGGTCCGACCGAGACCCGGCCAGCGCCTCTGGCATGACCAGGGCTGGCATTACTTCCTGCACTGCAAGCCGGTCGGTGAGCGCGGATTCCAGTTGGACCTGAGCCGCCACTCGCGCACGAACCTGCGTCTCACCGCCTCCATGGGCGGCAAGCCGATGGACAAGGACCTGGACCCGCGCGAGGACCTGCAGGTCAGCACCGGAGACCTGGACCTGGAGGCGTGGCACCACATGCTCGTGTCGTGGGACCTGTCGGGCGATAGGCAGTACCTGTGGCTGATGGTTGACGGGCGTGGCGTGCAGCTCTTCTTCGACAGGCGATTCGACGCGAGCGCGAAGTTCAGCAAGATCGAGATCGGCAACACACCGTCGGGATGGGACGTGCCCTACCTGCACATCGATGGGGCGATTGACGAGCTGAAGATCAGCAACGTGTCCGTCGCCGATCGGCTGGCGCGGTAGCCGGCGGCCGGCAGAGGAGTGTGACGACGTGCGAATTGCGGCTGCGGTTCTCCTGATTTCGGCATTGGCGGCCGGCGCGGGCTGGGGCCTGGACCAGAATCTGGTTGCGGCTGCCGAGGCTGCCATGCACAAAGGGACTGACTACTTCCGCTCTGAGGTGGCGTATGGCGGCGGGTACCTGGGGACGTATCTGTCGGACCTCAGCGACCAGTGGGGCGAGGGGCACGCGTCGCGAACGCAGAACTGGATCCAGCCGCCCGGGAGCCCGAGCGTTGGGTTCGCCTTCCTGCGCGCCTGGGAGGCGACCGGGGATCAGTTCTACCTCGACGGCGCCAGGGAGGTCGCCGACGCGCTTGTCTACGGCCAGCTGGAGTGCGGCGGCTGGTATTACATCGTGGATCATGCTCCCGCGGGCGCCAGGCGCTACTACTACCTGCACAACAAGGGCAGCGACGACGAGAGCCTGACGTCCGGGCGCAACCAGGCGACCTTCGACGACAATGTGACCCAGCACGCCACGCGGCTGCTGATGGCCGTCGATCAGGCCCTCGACGAGAAGGACAAGCCCATCCACGATGCGGCCCTGTATGCGCTCGACTTCATGCTCGAAGCCCAGCACGAGAGCGGCGGATGGTCACAGCGATACCCGTACTCGGGCAGGGGATACGCGGACTTCTTCACCTTCAACGACAACACCATCCGGGACTGCACCGACGTGATGATGATCGCCTACCGCACCTACGGGGACGAGCGCTACGCGGAGGCCGTGCGCAAGTGCGGCGACTTCATCGTCAATGCGCAGCTCCCCGAGCCGCAGGCCGTCTGGGCGCAGCAGTACGACTTCGACCTGAAGCCGGCGTGGGCGCGTCGCTTCGAGCCGCCCGGGCCCTGCGGCGGCGAGAGCAGCGGCGTGCTGTCGCTGCTCGTCGAGATCGCGCTCTTCACGGGCGATACGAAGTACGTCGAGCCCATCCCCAAGGCCCTCGACTGGTACAAGCGCTCGCAACTGCCCAACGGCAGGTGGGCGCGCTTCTACGAGCTCAAGACCAACCGGCCGCTGTTCCTCACAAGTGACAACCGCACCACCTACTGGCTCACCTACGACGACGGCGACTTGCCGGATCACTACAGCTTCAATCGGTCCGGGTATCCCAGGAGCACTGAACAGGCATACAACGCCATCAAACAGCAGGGGCTCGATGCCTACGCCAGGTCGCGCGAGCCCCGGCCCATGACAGGTGCGCAGAAGATCGCGCGCGCCGAGGGGATGGAGGATGCGGTGCGCCAGGTCGTCGCAGAGCTGGACGAGAAGGGCCGATGGCTCACGACCAGCGGCGGCCGGGAGTTGATATCCACGTCGGTGTTCCAGCAGAAGATCGGTGTGCTCTCCCGGTACGTGCGGCTCGCCAGGGGACGATGAGCACTCACATGGCGCATCGGCACCAGACAACATGCGTCATGGCGGCGATCGTGGCTCTCGCTTGCCCGGCGAGCGGCGAGGCCCGCGCATATCCGACACCGCTCAGGACAGTGACGGTCGCGAACGCGGCGGGGCTGCAGGCGGCCCTGGAGCGCGCCCGCCCCGGGGACCACATCGTCGCCGCCGACGGCGTTTATCAAACGTCGGAGGCATTGACGCTCCGACACAGCGGAACGGCCCGCCGCACGATTGTGATCCGCGCCGCGAATCGGGGCAAGGCGACCATCACGGGCAAGGCAGGTCTCCTGCTTGACGGAGCCGACCACGCGATCGTCGCTGGCTTCGTCTTCGAGGGCGAGATCGGCACAGCGGTCAAGCTGTATGGCTGCAGCCATTCCCGAGTGACCCGGAATCACATCCGGCTGCGCGAGCGAGTCAACGGCCCGAAGATGGACTGGGTCATCTCGAAGTACGACGGCGAGCGCAATCGCATCGACCACAACTTGCTCGAGGAGAAGCGCGCCCACGGGCGATTCGTGTACATCCACTACCACCGCCGCCACGACCGCGTGGACCATAACCACTTCCGCGACCACTCCCCTGAGGGCGACAATGGGAAGGAGTCCATCGTCGTCCGCGGCTACTTCACCATTGTCGAGGACAACCTCTTCGAGAACTGCTCCGGCGAGGGCGAGATCATCTCGGTGAAGTCCATCTACCCGGAGCGGCCCGCCGGCGGGAACGCGCCCCCCGTCAACACGTTCAGATACAACGCCTTCCTCGACTCAATCGGCACGCTGTGTCTGCGCCAGGCCAATAGATGCCTGGTCGAGGGGAACCACTTCATCGCACGGGGCGGCCCGGGGTACACGGGCGGCGTGAAGGTGTACGGCGACGACCACGTCATCCGCGGCAACTACTTCGAGGGCCTGACCGGCGACGGGCACTACGCGCCGTTCGTGTTCATGCACGGCGATGCGGACATCGACTACGATATCGCTCCCGAACGGTACCTCGAGGGGATGCCGTCGGACATCATCATGTTCCCGCGGCCCAACCGCGTGCAGGTCTCGCACAACACCTGGGTCAACTGCAGCACGCTGGAGCTTGGGTGGGAGGCCGACACCAGCCGGCCTCTGACGACGCGGGACTGCACATTCGGCAATAACGCCATTGTGGGCAGTGACGGCCGTCTGGTGAAGGTCATGCCTGGGCAGATCGACCTGCGCCTGGGCGGCAACGTGGTGCAGGCGCGCGGCGAGGCCGAGAGCGGCGTGTCGTGGTTTCCTGTGTCCGAGTTCAGAGCCGGCGAGCCGGGCAAGTACCCACCGACACTCCTCCAGCGTATGCCGACCATTGCGCCCAACGGCGGCACGTTCACTGACCCAGTCACGGTTGCTCTCGCTCTGACGCTCGACAGCCAGATCCGCTACACCCTCGACGACACCTGGCCCACTCAGTCGTCGGCGCTCTACAAGGGCCCATTCACGCTCACGAAGAGTGCCACGGTGCGGGCGCGGGCATTCTCGGGTGGCGAGCCGGGCTTCGAGGCGAAGGCGCGGTTCACGATCATGGCTCATCAGGCGCCAGGCGATCCGGGCGGGGTCGTCAACGGGCTTGAGTACGAGTTCTACGAAGACGAGGAGAAGCAGTGGTGGAGCCTGCCCGACTTCGATGCGTTGACGCCGGTCAGGTCGGGGACCGTGGATGACTTTGGCATCGAGGTCGCGGAGGGAGCGGAGCACTTCGCCATCCGGTTTGGCGGTTTCATCAGCATCCCCCGCGACGGCGTCTACACGTTCAGCAAGCGCTCCAACGGCGGCTGCCGGCTGTGCATTGGGTCCGTGCTCGTCCTGGACAACGATGGGCTGTATCCACACTCGGGCGGATGGGGGAGAAGCGGCTCCATCGCGCTGAGAGCCGGCAGGCACGCCATGACGCTGACTTGCTTCGAGCGCGACTACCCGAGGCGGCTGGAGCTGCACTACTCGGGGCCCGGCATCGAGGAGCAGAGGGTGCCGGCGTCGGCGTTGTACCGGAGGGCCGGTCAGGCATAGAGGAGGCAGTATCATGGAGAAACGACCATGCGGCAAATCAGGCATCGACGTGTCCGTCGTCGGCATCGGCGCCTGGGCCTACGGGGGCGGGGAGGATGACTACTGGGGCGCGCAGGACCAGACCGACGTCGAAGCAGTGGTGAATGCAGCCCTGGACCGGGGCATCAACTACTTCGACACGGCCGAGGCGTATAATGGCGGGCGCAGCGAGGAGTCGCTGGGGAGGGCTCTCGGCCCCCGACGCCACGAGGCAATCATCGGCAGCAAGATCAGCCCCAACAACACGGAGCCGTCGGTGCTGCGCGAGCACTGCGATGCGAGCCTGCGGCGCCTCGGCACCGACTACATCGACATCTACTTCGTCCATTGGCCTATCGCGAAGCACCCGGTGCAGGACGCCTTCGACACCCTCGCCGCCCTGCAGTCCGAGGGCAAGATCCGCTCCATCGCCGTCAGCAACTTCGGCGCCCGGGACCTCACGGAGGCCCTCGAGACGGGCGCGCGCATTGACGTCAATCAGCTCTGCTACAACCTGGTCTCCCGCGCAATCGAGTTCGAGATCGTCCCGCTGTGCCGCCAGCACGACATCGCGATCTTCCCCTACATGCCGCTGCTGCAGGGCATTCTGTCGGGCAAGTACGCCGCCCTCGACGACATCCCGCCCGAGCGCACCCGCACGCGGCAGTTCAGCGGCGACCGGCCGCAGTCGCGCCATGGCGGCCCGGGCGCCGAGGACGAGATGATCAAGGTGCTCGACGGCATGCGGGAGATCTCCGACGAGACGGGCATCCCCATGGATCAGCTCGCCCTCGCCTGGACCGCGGCAAAGCCCGGGGTTGCCTCCGTCCTCGTCGGCGTGCGCAACATCGAGCAGCTCGAACGCAACGCCCCGGCTGCCGACGTACACCTTTCCGCCGACCTCGTCGCGAGGCTCGACGAGCTCACGGCCCCCATGATGCACACGCTCGGTCCCAACGCTGACTACTTCCAGGGCCCGGAGGGCAGCCGCGTCCATTGATCGCTCGAGGCCGGGCCAGAGGCTGATTCCGGAAGCCCTCGTGCACTGGTGTTCGGCCGGCGCGTGTGGAGGAGGCTGCCAGCCTGCTACTCGTGCCCCTCAAGAGGTTTTCGCCAATGGAGGGGGAAGAGGGCAAAGGACTCCGCAGGGCGCCTTGCCTGCGCGCACCTGCGCCGAATCCTCGCCCGGAGGCACCATCATGGCAAACAGCAGCGACCCCGCCGCCATCGTTGACGCAGCGCTGGCGAAGTGGAACGGCATTCTATTCTGCGAGCCCGCGTGGGTGGCGAGGGACTTCCTGCCGCCGGGCCGCCGCCTGGGGCTCCCGGAGGCCGAGTACGACGTGGGCGAGCGCGGATACATCTGTGAGCGCTGGCTCTGCTCCACCACCAAGGCCGACAACGCCGTCGGCCCCGACGACGAGGGACTGAGCTATCTGGCGCTGGAGGACGAGCGCATCACGCTCAGGGACGCCGTGCAGGCCGCCGGCCCGCGGATCATCGGGCAGGAGTACGCTGGCACGCACGGCAATTCGCTCGGCCGGTTGGCGAAGATCTACGACTTCGCGGCGCGCATCCCCTACCACATTCACCAGATGAAGGAAGACGCCGCCAAGGTGGGGGCCAATCCCAAGGAGGAGGCCTACTACTTCCCGGAGGGCGTGGACGTCGGCCCGCACCCGGAGACCTTCTTCGGCGTGCACTCCTCGATCGTCGAGCAGGGCAAGCAGGACCTCCTCCTGCCCTACCTCGAGGACTGGGACAGCGATCTGATCCTGCGCCACTCCAGTGCCGAGCTCCTCGTCCCCGGCGAGGGCTTCCATCTGCCCTCCGGCGCCCTGCACGCACCGGGCACTGCCCTGACCATCGAGCTGCAGGAAGACAGCGACGTCTTCTCCATGCTCCAGGCCCTCGTGGCCGGCAATATCATCCCCAAGGAGCTGCTCTACAAGGATGTCCACCCGGACGACCGGGCGGCCAAGGGCGAGCGGGCGGTGCTGGATCAGATCAACTGGGAGATAAGCGGCGATCCCTACTTCTACGAGAACCGCCATCTGGCGCCGACGCTCGTGGAGGAGACGAAGCAGGATGGGGGAGAGGAGCACTGGATCTACTACAACACGACGAAGTTCACCGGCAAGACGCTGGTGGTGCAGCCGGGGCAGACGTTCACGAGCAAGGACAACGGGGTCTACTCCGTGCTGGTGTGGCGAGGCAGCGGGACGTTCGATGGACTCACAATCGAGTCCGGCGTCACGTGGCAGTCCGAGTTCGTCGTGAGCCACGAGAAGGCGGCGCAGCCGGTGACCGTCGCGAACACCGGCAGCGAGGAGCTCATGCTCATCAAGTTCTTCGGGCCGGACGTCAACATGGACGTGCCGATGATTCCGCAGTACCCGCCGCAAGCCTGAGCCGCGCGCCGCCAGGTCCAGTGCGTGCACTCCGGGAGCCCCGCGCGGGCTCCCGGTTGGCTTCTACGCGCATCACGCCCCTCGCGAGCCGCGCCGACCGCGGCAGACGTGTACGTCCGGCGTCTCACGCAGGCAGATCGAGCGGATACCTGCCGAACTGCTTCCCGGCCTCTATGTAGGCGCGCACGTTCTCTTCTTTCGCGGCCTCCTGAAAGGTGCCCGTGGTGCTGAGCACGTACCCCCCGCCGGGGGCCATGATCCTGAGGACGCGCAGCACCTCCCGCCGGGCATCCTCCGGCGTGCCGCGCTCAAAGGGCTCCCTTGGGTCCACCCCGCCCCACAGACACACGCGCCCGCCCAGGACGCGACGGCACTCCGCCAGCTCCATCGGGTTCGCTCCGTTGTCGTCCAGCGCGGACAGGATGTGGACGCCCATCTCGGCGTAGTCCTCGAGGAACGGCATCCCGCCCGTCTCAATGAAGTGGTGCATGCGCGCCCCCGCCTCGTGACACATCCTCGTCTGTCGCGCCAGTATTGGCATGAACAGCTCCCGCACCTGCGTCGGCGACCAGAAGTCAATCGTCTCGTAGCAGCCGCTGCGATAGACGATGTCCACACCGGCCCGCAGGATGACT
>JASFTE010000113.1:0-10317 GCA_050114035.1 Armatimonadota bacterium
TCCTGCTCAGGCCGGGGCCGCTCCTGGACAGCCGCGACTGGATCGAGGAAGTGTTCGCTGCCCGGCGCAGCAACTGGCGGTTGATACGCATGTGGGGCTTCTGGTTCTCGCTGAGGGCCCTGCTGCACCGGGTCACGGTGGCGCAGGCGGAGGCCCATGTCAGCACGGTCGTGCGACTGCGGGGCCGCGCGTATGTGACGCGGTTCCCCGAGCTGTGCGTGGACGTGGACAAGCTGTCGGATGTAGCCCTCGTTGCAGAGCACCTGCGCCGGCGCGATTCCGGCTGACTTGGGCGAGCGGTGGGGCGCCGCTGGCTGCTCGGGATCCTCAGATGCAGGTGTCGCCCCTATGCGCTGCGAAATGTGACACATCTGTCGGCCTGGTACCACAGGGGGTCTAAGGCGTGCTCAGGGACCGGGTACTGTCGGCGGTCGTGGGACTTCCTCTCATCTGGCTCTTTGCCCACTATGGTGCGCTGTGCATCGCCACGGCCGCGTATGGCGCCGGATTCGTGGTCGGCATGCTGGTCATCGCCCTCCTGGCCATGAGCGAGCTGCTCAACCCGATGGCCCAGGAGGGACATGCCCCGGCTTCACTGCCCCCGTGCCTCGGGGCGGCGATGCTGTTGCCGGCCGTGTGGCTCGGCGGGCTCGGCGACCGCCTGTCGGACCCGGCGCTGGCCCACGTCGGCAGCCTCCTGCTGGTCATCTCGTTCCTCGTGGCATCGGTGGGGGCGCTCCTGGTCAGCGTCTTCCGCGGAACCACGCAGGGCTCGGTGCGCACGGCTGCCACCAGTGTCCTCGTCTTCGCATACGTCCCCTTCCTCTTCAGCTACGCGCTGCGTCTCCGGCAAATGGATCTCCCCGCGACTCTCGGCGATCCCGACGCATGGGTCTTCTGGCGCGAGAGCGGGGCGATCTTCCTCGTGGTCATGGTCACGTGGACCGCCGATACGGGCGCCTACGCGCTCGGCAAGACCATCGGCCGGCGTCCCCTGGCCCCGCGCCTCAGCCCCAAGAAGACGATCGAGGGCGCCCTTGGGTTCTTACTCAGCTCCGTGGGCACGGCCGTGCTCTGCTGCGCACTCATGGGCGTGCCGCTGCGACACGCGTGCGCCATCGGGGCAATCATCGGCGTCGTCGGGCAGCTCGGCGACCTGGCCGAGTCGGCACTGAAGCGTGACATGGACATCAAGGACTCCGGGACGATCATCCCCGGCCACGGCGGGATCCTCGACCGCTGCGATGCCCTGCTGTTTGCAATGCCGGCGGCCTACTACTACCTGTTGGCAGTTGGCGTGCGATGATGGCGTGAGGGAGAATGGCGGGAATGGGGCCCGGACACGGGCTCGCCCGCAGACGCGCAACGGTGAGGGGGCTGTAGTGTGGACACAGAGAGGCGGGTATCCATCGGCTTCTTTGCCCTCTACTTCTTCGTCCTGCTCTTTGCTCTGGTGTGGTCGCAGTTCGAGTACGTGCAGGAGCGCGTGGACGGCGACATGCGTCCCTTCCACATCCTGTTGGGCTGCGCGTTTATCTACGTTGCCGTTCGTGCGTACCTGGTCCTTGGCCTGCGGGTCTCGAAGAGATGGCGCAACGTCGGGGTGGCGGCCGATCTCGTTGTGGTCACTGCGGCGGTCATGACCACCGGCGGGATTCGCAGCGAGGCCGGGCTCATGTACTTCTGGCCGGTCGCCACCTCTGCGATACAGCGGCGGCCGCGCAGGACAATTGCCACCGGCCTCGCGAGCGCCGCCCTGTTGGCCCTGGCGGCGACGTGGCACGGCCTCGACGGCGACGGGGCAGGGAAGCTCGCAGTGTACATCGTAGTAATGATGGTAGCCACGACGCTGTCCGCCTGGTATGCGTATTCGGAGCGGAGCGTCGTGGAAGAGATGGCCCGGCTGCGCGAGAAGGTGGCCCTCGGCGAGTACCGAGAGGCCCTGTCGCTGGAGATGCACGATGGCATACAGCACTACCTGGTCAATATCGCCAACCGGCTCGAACTCGCGAAGCTTGCGATGGTTGGGGATGCCGCGAAGGCCGCCACCATCGCTGTCAAGGAACGCATGACCGTACGGCAGGCCAACGAGGAGCTGCGCTACCTGGTGCGACGTCTGCGATCGCCGGTGCTCGAGCAACAGGGATTGGCGGACGGGCTCCGGGCGCACGTATCCAGGTTCGCCGAGCGTTCCTCCGCCTCTGCACGGCTCGAGGTGGAGGGCACGCCGACGGCTCTGCCGCCCGGTGTCGAGCTTGCCGCGTTCCGCATTGTGCAAGAGGCCCTCATGAACGCGGAGAAGTACGCCGAGGCCGGTGAGGTGAGGACACACCTTCGGTTTGGGCCCGACCAGTTCCAGTGCGTCGTCAGGGACGACGGCGTCGGCTTCGATCTGGCAGCGGTTGACAGAGAGGCGTCCGACGATGGAGGAAACGGCCGCGACGGGGGCGTGGGGCTCAAAAGCATGAGGGAGCGCGCAGGCAAGGTGGGCGGGGAGCTGCGAATCACGAGTGCGCCGGGCCAGGGCACGGAGATTACCTTCACGGCTCCCACTGGGGATCCCGCGGCCGCGAAGTGATGAGACACCATGGCGGTGCAAGGCCGGGCGGCGGCTGAACAGGAGTGTGTGCCGCATGGCAGCCATTAGAGTGCTGATCGCCGAGGACGAGACCATCGTGCGGCATGCCCTGGCGCAGCTGCTCGATGCCGAGGACGACATTGATGTCGTGGGAAAGGCCCCCAACGGCGAGGCCGCCGTGGTGCTGGCGCAGGACCGGCGGCCGGACGTCATTCTCATGGACATCAACATGCCCAAGATGAACGGCATCGAGGCGACGAGGCAGATCAAGGAAGAGAGGCCGGACTGTGCCGTGGTGATGCTGACCATCTACGACGACGATGAGAAGGTGTTCGCGGCCATCAAGGCGGGCGCCACTGCCTACGTCCTCAAAGACGCCCCGCCCGAGCAGACTGCCCGCGCCATCCGCGCCGCCGCCCGGGGCGAGGGCTTCCTGCAGGCGTCGCTCGTCGGCCAGGTGCTGGCGGAGTTCGCACGCATAAGCCAGATTCAGACAGACGCCAGAGAAGTGTTCGCGGAGCTGACGCGCCGTGAGATGGAGGTGCTCGAGCTGCTCGGGGAGTGCCTGAAGAACAGGGAGATCGCCGAGCGCCTCTACATCAGTGAGAAGACCGTCAAGAACCACATGTCGAGCATCCTCCGCAAGCTGCAGGTAAACGACCGCACCGAGGCAGCCGTGCTCGTGGAGCGCTACAGACTCACGGATCGCCCCCAAGCCGCCGACACTGACTCCTGAGTCGCCGGCGCTCGGCAACACCGCGTCACAAGAGCCATCCGGCCGACGAGCCCCACGAAATCAGGCCCTCCCGTGCCCACATATGGGCCGTTTGGCCCACGGCCTCACCGCCCACGGGTGGTATCCTACCGGGGACAGTGTGGCCATCGCCAAGCCACGTGCGGGGGAACGCACCGACGCTTCTCTGTAGCCGGAGAAGATGCGATGTTCCGAAAGCTCGGCGTGGCGCTCAGGGGCGGGCGGTTCATCCGCCGGGCGCCCCAACTCGTCACCTGCTACCTGAAGAACCGGATGCGCTCCGCCTCCCTCCTCCTGGATGTACGTCGGCCGTCGGGGCGCAGCGCCCCACCCCGCTGCGTGACGCTGCGCCTGTCTCTGCGATGCAACCTCCAGTGCAAGATGTGCTACTACATGAGCGACGCCATCGCCAAACATGCCATGGGACAGCTCCCGAGCCTTCCGTACGACACAGCCGCCCGTGCCGCGCGCGAGGCAGTGCGGCTCGGCGCGTACGTGGCCATCACCGGGGGCGAGCCGCTCCTGTACGATCGGCTGCCCGACGCCATCGCCGAGGTGAAGCGCAACGGAGGCATCTGTGCACTGGTCACCAACGGCACGCTCCTCCGTCAGCGGGCGGCAGAGCTGGCCCGGGCCGGGCCGGATCTGGTAGCAGTATCGGTCCTCGGTCCTCCCGCGGTGCACGACGAGATCACCGGCGTAGAGGGGTCGTTCGCTCGAGCCGCCGCCGGCATCCAGGAGGCCCGCGCGCGGCTCGATGGAAACGGCCGCACTGCGCTCGTAGTGAACACCGCCATATCGCCGGCGAACATCGGCCATCTGCGCGAGCTGGTTGACATCGCACACGACTGGCCCATTGATGCCATGAACGTGCAGCATCTGTGGTTCACGACGCCCGAGATGCTGCGCGTGCACCACATGCACTTCGGCTCCCTATTCCAGCCGTGCCTCACCGAGTCACATGATGGCAGGATCGATCCTGGCGCGGTGGACGAGCTGGCCACTGAACTCGCCTCCCTGCGCGGCGCCAAGCTCCCCTTTGCTCTGCACATCTTCCCGGACTTGCCGCCCCAGCAGATCCGTCGGTACTACGACGAACCGGCCGCCGTCGTGGGCCCCCGCCGAGCCACGTGCGCCTGGCTGTTCTGCGAGGTGACTCCCACGGGAGACGTCTCGCCATGCTACGGCTACACGGCGGGCAGCGTCACCGAGTCGAGCCTGGCAGACGTATGGAACGGGGAGCGATTCCGCAGGTTCCGCCGCACCCTCGCCGAAAGCCGAGCATTCCCCATCTGTGCCCGGTGCTGCGCGCTGTTCCGGCGTGATTGACACGCCTCAGGGGACGATGAGACTGATGGCGGCGGGGACGACGGCGCATCGCAGTGGCGTAATCCCGACCAGGTCCCCATCCATCTGCACGGGCGCCGTCGGCTCGGCGTGCACCTCGACTTCTGTGCCGCGGAGCACGTGCACGTGGCGGCTCTTGAGGTGCTCACCCAAGAGCGCTCTGATGTGTAGGCCCGCGAAGGCCAGGACGCCACACGCCCCGAAGATCGCAACGTCCAGCAACCCGTCATCCGTGCGCGCGTGCGGCACGAGCCGCATCCGCCACGCATAGCTCGATGAGTTCGCCACGATGACCGCCCACGCCCGACCCTCCCACTCCGCGTCGTCCACTCGGACGTGCATGCGCCATTGCTGCTCCCTGGCCAGCACCTGGACCATAGCACCGACGAAGGCCAGCTCGCCCAGGGCCGCCTTCATCGGCGCCGGAACACGGCGCACGACGTTCGCATCGTGCCCGGCGCCGGCATGCAGGACGAAATGCCTGCCCCCGCCCCGGCCCAGATCAAAGCGCTGCGTTCGGCCCCCCTTGATCACCTCGCAGGCGCCCTCCGCACTACGCGGCAGGCGGAGATGACGCCGCAGCACGTTGCCCGTTCCGGTGGGGATGATCCCAAGGGGCACATCAGTGCCGACCAGCCCGTCCACCGCCTCGCGGACGGTGCCGTCACCGCCGGCAACAACCACGGTGTCGAAGCCCGCCGAGGGAGCCTCGCACGCGAGAGCGCTCGCCTCGCCGGGAGCCGACGTCAGGCGGCAGGTGACGTCCGTGTCGGGGCCCTGCAGCCTCTCAGCCAGCGACTCCGCCTGCAGGCCGCGCATGAGCTTCCGTGAGGCCGGATTGGCGATGAGAAGCGCCCGCATGACTCCGCCAATCTGTCTCCCGTCCGCCGGCGCCCACGTCCGTGGTGTCGTTTGCCGCCGGCACGGTAATCCCTTCAAGCGCCCGAGGGCGGCTCGTCCGCTGAGGCGAAGGGAGACTCGACTGCGTCACCATCGGTCCCAGGGCGACTGCTCTGCGCCTCGTGCTCCTGGCACAGGGAGGCGACTTCGGCGCCCAGCAGCAGAGAGAAGGCACTGAGGTTCAGCCACAGCACCCCGATGGTGACGCCGGCCAGCGACCCATAGAGGCGATCGTACGTGCCGAAGTACGAAGCGCACTGCTGGAAGACCGCCTTCGTCAACTCCCAGACAAGCGCCGCCAGCACCGCCCCCAGAAGCGCGTAGCGTCGCGACACGGTCGTGTTGGGCAGCACCGTGTACAGGCACAAGAACATGATGATAGAGAGCACCACCGGCGTCGCGGCCGTCAGCACGTGCCACGGCACGGGCAGCTCCGAGAGGCTGATGCCGAACACGGGGTCTGCATGGTGCCTCGCCGCCGTCGTCAGGTGTGTGGCGACAACAGACAGCACAAACAGGACCGAGGCGAGTGCGAATGTCACGAACGCCATGCCCTTGCGCAGTATGTAGCCGCGAGCGCGCGCGCTGCCCCAGATGATGTTCAGTTCGATCTCGATGACATCGAAGATCCGCATCCCAATCCAGACGAGCCCCACGAGCCCGATCCCGGTGATGAGCTTCCCCTTCTCGGGGCTGAGAAACTCGCGGGCGACGCTGTCGAGCTCGTTCATGGGCTGCGCCGGCAGAATGCCGCGCAGCACAGCGGCGGCATGTCCGTAGAAGGCGTCCGACGAGTCGCTAACGTGCTTCCCGACGGAGAGGCCCAGGAGCAGCCCCGGGAGGACGGCCAGGAAGCCATAGTAGGCGAGGGCTGCCGACATGATGAGGATCTTGTGGGCCCAGAAGCGCCGCAGAACCGTGGCGAAGAAGTGCCAGGCGGCGCAGGCGAAGTCCCGCAGCGTTGTCAGCAGTGTGACGATCATGCCATTGTGGGCCCACTGCCGCAATGTGAACCCCGTGCTCCGGCAGCGATGTTCGCCTCGACCAGGGCGCGCGCCTCCCGCCAGGGGAACGGCTCGCCCCTGGGCTCAGACGGTGGCTGCGCGCGCGTGCGGCGCCGTGGCGCCCCGGAACACGCGGTAATTCCGGCGCGGGCCGCAGGCGACGCACACCTGCTCGATGGCGTCGAACACGTCGGCATGGGTGACGGCGTCCGCGGGGCGAAGCGCGGTGTACACCGTCGAGAAGACCTCGAGGGCCGTCACCGAGACCAGATCCGCCAGCAGCCGGCCCACGGTGAGCTGAACGAAGTCCTGCACGGACGAGTAGCTCTGCGATTCGGAGTAGCGCACGGGCGTCTTCTGCGCCGGCACCCATCTTCCCGAGTGCCGCTTGAACTTCGCCGTCGTCCATGGCCTCGGCTCGCGGGAGCGAGCATCCCCGGTGAAGCGGATCTCGTCGTGCAGGAGAATGTACTCGACCACGTCCGGCGGCAGGCCGGCGTGGAAGCGGTGGACGTTGCGGGGGCCATCCACATCGAAGTGAAGCCCTTCGGTCAATCGGCTCCGGTCAAGCACGAGGCACACGACGGCGCCTTCGGTGGCGAAGCGCTCCGAGCGCCCGCGGCAGTAGCCGTGGGCGATGCGCGGATCGGCCGCGGTCCACACGCCGCGCTTGTGGAAGAGGCCGTGTTCGATCACTTTCTCCGCGCGCTCGCGGCTGGTGCCGTGCCAGAGCACGAGCGCATCGGAGGCAAGCTCCCGGTAGCGCCCACTCGCAGGCGCGGCATGCCGCGCCGCCCAGGCGTTGAGGTCAGGCTGCTCATCGCCCAGTTCCCGCCTGATGCCGTAGGCGAGAGCCGACAGCGTGCAATCCCAGGCACTCCGGCCCTTGGGCAGGTACTTGAGGTCCGGGAAGCCCTCCTGGAGGAGTCGCTTGTTCGGCTTCCAGGGCATCGGCAAACCCACGTCGTGGCTCGACGGCGAGGCTGTGATCCGCCCCTTGCCATCCCCGCGAAGAGCAAAAGGAATCACGGCACGGCCGATGGCTATGCGACCCGCTGCAGGACGAAATCGGGCAGGGCGTGGAGAGCGTCTGTGGCCGGCGAATCGGGCAGCACGCTGAGGTGTGTGCGGGCCTCGTCGGCGAGCCGAGCCGCGGCTCTGCGCGCGTATTCCACCCCGCCGAGGTCCTCCACCACGCTGACGATCTCGCGAATGTCGGATGGCGATGGCTCGTCGCCCTGCAGGAGCTGAGTCAGCAGCTCGCGGACACCGTCATGGGACTCGTGCAGCGCATAGATGACGGGAAGGGCGAACTTGCCCGTCGCCAGGTCGTTGCCCACGGGCTTCCCGAGGCTGTCCGGGTCTCCGACCATATCGAGCACATCGTCCGTGATCTGAAATGCGGCGCCGAGATCGAGCCCGTACGCCCGCACCTGCTCGCACTGCCTCCGCGTGGCGTCGGCCGCTGTGGCCCCGATCTCGCAGCAGGCCGCCATCAGGCTTCCGGTCTTGCCGCGAACGACCTCGTAGTACCCAGCTTCGCTCAGGGCCTCGCCAACCAGCTGCAACTGCATATGCCGCAGCTCGGCCTCGCACATGCGATCCACCGCCGAGGACAGGGCCGTCAGAGTCGCCAACTCCCCGCGGCGCGAGAGCTCGGCGTACAGCCTCGCCACCAGCGAGTCGCCCACGAGGACCGAGATGCGACTGCCCCAGGCCACATTGGCCGCGGCGCGCCCCCGGCGCCGATCAGCGCCATCCACCACATCGTCGTGTATCAGGGAGGCGATGTGTACCGCCTCGGGGGCGGCGGCCAGCCGCGGGAGGTGGTCGTCGCTGGCGCCGAGGGCCTTCGCTACCAGCAGCACCAGGGCGGGGCGGATGCGCTTGCCGCCCGCCTCCAGCGTGTGTCGATAGACAGCCGGCAGAAGCCCGCGGGCATTACCCACCATGCGCCGCAGCTCACGCTCTACCAGCGCAAGCTCATCCTCGATAGTCCGACAGAAGTCGTCTGCCACAACCAGCCCGCTCTCTTCGCAGCGCATCTCCGCCCTGCCTCATGGGGCGGGCAGGAAGTACGCAAGCCACTGCAGCTCCCGCGTTACGTCCACGTTCTTCACAACGACACCGTCCGGCACCGAGAGCATGACGGGTGCGAAGTTGAGGATACACCCTATCTTGGCGGCGACCATTCGATCGGCCACGGCTTGGGCGCCGCGGCGCGGGACGGCGATGACGCCGATGTTGGCGTTCAGACCGTCGATGCGCGTCGCCAACTCGTCCACATCCCCTACGATGTGACCTGCCAGCACCGCGCCGATCTTATCCGGATCGCTGTCGAACAGCCCCACGACGCGGAAGCCACGTCGCTCGAAGCCCGGGTAGGCCGCGAGCGCGGCTCCCAGATGGCCCACTCCGACGATGACGATGCGCTGTTGCCGATCGACGCGCAGGATTCGGGCCAGATGCTGGCTCAACTCCGCCACACTGTAACCGACCCCCGGCCGGCCGAACTCCCCGAAATACGAGAAGTCCTTGCGCACCTGGTCGGCACTGACGCCACAGAGCCTGCCAATCTCGGACGACGACACCGTGTTTGCCGCATCCCGCTCGAGCCGCTGGACACACTGCAGATAACGAGACAGGCGGTACACGGCCGCCTCGGCAACCTGCGGATTCCTCTCCATGGCGAACTCTCCGGCAGGAGATCTGCCCCCAGGGGCGCACTGACCACCCCGTGGGTCATTGTATGATCTCGATGCACGCGGTGATGGCATCCAGGAAAGGGCCGGGGCTGATCCCCAGCAGCAGCGTCATGGCACAACACAGTCCGACTCCCACCCCGGCCACAACCGGCTGAGGGACGCCCCCGGCCTCTCCCGTGGGCCCGAAGTACATGTGTTTGAGAACGTTCGCGTAATAATACAGCGACACAACGGAGTTGGCAATAGCCACCACCGCCAACCACCAGAGGCGCTGATCCCCAATGGCTGCCAGGAACACGTAGAGCTTGCCGACGAAGCCCGCCATTGGCGGTATACCCGTCAATGAGAGCAGGAACACCGCCATCATGGCAGCGAGGGCAGGCGCGCGCCGGGCCAGCCCGGCCCACCGCGAAATCTCGTCCGTGCCCGTAGCCTCCCCGACGATGATGGCCACCCCGAATGCGCCGAGATTCATGAATACGTACGCCAGGACGTAATACAGTAGCGGAGCCAGGTGTAGGTTCGCTGTACGGAAGGCCACTACCCCGATGAGCATGTACCCGGCGTGCGCTATGCTCGAGTAGGCGAGCATGCGCTTGATGTTCGTCTGCCGCAGAGCGCCGAGGTTGCCCACCGTCATGGTGAGCGCGGACGCCAGGGCCAGAATCGTCACCCAGTTCTCCGTCAGAGCAGCCGGGATCCCAGACTGCAGCACGCGGAGCAGGAGCGCGACGCCGGCGATCTTCGGCGCCACCGACAAGAACGCCGTCACCGGCGTGGGCGCGCCCTCGTACACGTCCGGCGCCCAGGCATGCAACGGCACCATGGCGATCTTGAACCCCAGACCAACGAGCACCATGCAAAGAGCGAAGAGCGTGACCGGCAGGGGTGCACCCGCGAGCCCCCGGCGGATATCCAGCAGGTTTGTGCTCCCCGCCCCGCCGTACAGCAGGCTCAGCCCGTAGAGCATCACGGCGGAGCAGACGGCGCCGAAGAGGAAGTACTTCAGGGCCGCCTCGCTGGAGCGCA
>JASFTE010000114.1:0-10248 GCA_050114035.1 Armatimonadota bacterium
TGATGGCGAGGTCCGCGATGCGCTCCAGGTCATCCCTGGTCAGCGCGCCGCCGGTCGGATTCTGCGGCGAGTTGATGATGATCATCCGCGTCTTCGGCGTGATGGCCGCCGCGAGCTCGTCCACGTCGAAGCGGAACTCGTTCTCCTCCCGCAGCACCACGCTCACCGGCCGGGCGTCGACGAAGTCCACCACCGACGGGTAGATGGGGAATCCGGGATCGGGCCATATCACCTCGTCGCCTTCGTCCACGCACGCCAGGATCCCGAAGAAGATGATCGGCTTGGCGCCGGGCGTGATGACGACCTCGTCCGGATCGACGGGGAGGTCCCGGCTCGTGCTAATGTACTCGGCCACGGCCTCCCGCAGCTCCGGTATCCCGCCCGACGGGCAGTAGTGCGTCTGGCCGTCGAGCAGCGCCTTGTTGGCCGCCTCGCAGATGTTGGCGGGCGTGTCGAAGTCCGGCTCGCCGATCTCCAGGTGGATGATGTCCCGCCCCTGCGCCTCCAGCGCCTTCGCCTTGGCGAGTACCTCGAATGCCGTCTCTGTTCCGAGTCGGTCCATGCGTTCCGCGAAGTGCAATCGTATCGCCTCCAGTTGGCTCGATTGAGGTTCCTTCGTCCGCCGTCGCGACCGTCTCCAGTCGCCCGCCCCCCTATTCTCCGGCCGGGCGCATCGTCCTCCTCCGGTCGTCTGGGCTCGTGGCCACGGAGGCCCTTCAGTGACCGCCCGCCCCTCCATCCGCCGCGCCGTCCAGCTCGTGCTCGACGACGTCGGCTGGCGCGAAGGCTGGCCGCTCAATGACACGGGCGGCCCCTTCCGCGCCGGGATCGGGGGAACCGGCGTCCCATGTTCGCAGTTCAATCTTGGCGAGTGGCCAACAACGCGCCCTGCGTACTCCCGGCAGGCCAAGATTGAAGTTTGAACATGCGACCCCCCTCGCACCCACGGAGGCCCATCAGTGACCGCCCAACCCTCCATCCCCCGCGCCGTGCAACTCGTGCTCGACGACGTCGGCTGGCGCGAGGGTTGGCCGCTCAATGAGACGGGCGGACCCTTCCGCGCCGGCATCGACCGCCTTCTCGACGCCCGCGACTACCATGCCATCGCCGACATCGGCGCGGCGCTGAACGTCCGCCCCACGGCCGCCATGATCCTGTGCGAGTGGGACCGGGAGAACGTCTGCGCTCAGCACCCGACGGCCACACAGCCCGGTGCCGGGTGGGACAACTCCTCGCGAGCCGGCGAGTGGAGCGATGCGGCGGCCGCTGTCTTCCTGCGCCGCGCCGGGCACATCGAGCTGTGCCTCCACGGCGTCGGCCACGAGCATTGGGAATGCGGCGTCCCCACCCGCGCCGAGTGGTACGGCGGCAAGGGCGAGAAATGGGACTGGGACGCGCTGCTGGGGCATCTCGACTGCTTCCGCGCCATCCTCGACCAGCACGGCCTCGGCCCCGACGCCGGGCACGGCTTCCCCATTCACTGCGTCCCCGCCGCCTTCTGCTACGAGTGGGACGAGGGCGATCCCACGGACACGGGCGCCCTCATGGCGACGGCCGGCGTGCGGCTGGTGTCCACACCCTTCAGCGGGAGCCTACACCGTCGCACGCCGCTGCTCGCACCTGACGGCGGCCTCGACCACGGAGTCCTGGTCATCGACCGCGGCAACACCGGCGTCCCCTGGTACGAGCTCGACGCCGTGCCCGGCGAGGGCGCTCAATACCACAGCATCTGCGGCATCCACTGGCCCAACATCCTCCGCGCCGACCCGGACGAGAACCACCTCTCCGTGCAGCGCTGGGTCGAGTACCTGCGCACCGTCGCTCGGCAGCCCGGCGTCATGCTCGCCGCCAACATCCGCGAGTGCTTTGCGCAGTGGGCCTACCACACATTCGCCCACATGGAGTCTACGGCGGAGGGCTTCGTGCTCGACACGACCGGGGTGCCTGAGGCGCTCCTCGATGTCATCGGGGACATGCCCGTGGCCGTCGAGATCGCGCCGGTCGCCGACCCGCCCGGCATCGCATCTGAGGAACTGCGACCGGTCTGGTATCGGCAGGAGGAAACGGCCGCCTACATCGGCTTTGCCCGCCCGGGCCGGACCCGCGCAACGGCCACCATCGACACGGGCAGCACGCGGCGCGAGCCGATGGTGCTTCGGCAGGGCACCCTCAATGTGCTGGACGTGCGCCCGGTCGAGGGAGGCCTCGAGATCGAGCTCGAGGTCTTCGGGACGCAGGATGTCCCCATCGCCGCGGGCTTTGCGCCGGCGGCCGTTGAGGCACTGGACCATACGCTCACGGTGGAGGGACACACCCACGAGGCACGAGGAGGAGTGACGACGGTAACGGTGTCGGGGCGCGACATCCAGGGCGACAGCGGAACAATCCGCCTCGGCCGCTGACCGCCGTCGCAACTACCGCTGGCCAGACGGCGACCGAGAAGAACGGGACACTGCTGGACCTGCCGCGGTGGCCGCCCGCGCCGTCGGCCGGTACAGGAGCGCGCCGATCTGCCCGCCCATGAGCGCCCCCACGGCGGCAGTGAGCACGCAGAGCGTCACGAGCGCGGTCATCCCCCGGATGTAGTGCTCCCCCGCGGGCAGCATCGCCAGTCGCGCCGCCGCCAACCCGGCGCAGGCGCCCACCAGGGCGCCGAGCCGCCGGCTGCGCGGCCGGACCACGCACGCCGCCACGGCCACGCCGATGCAGGCGCCGATGATGGCGCCCGCGCTTCCGCCTACGATGAGTCCACCGAAGGCAAATGAGGCGCCGCCGCCGCTCGCCCATCCGAGCGTGCCGAGGAGGTACGTCGCTCCCGCGATGGCTCCGGGTGTGCTTCCGAGGAGGGCTCCCACGAAGAACGCCAGGCAGGGCCTCTGCAGCGCGCAGTAAAGCGGCAATCCCACGGCGGCCACCACCGTCCCCGCGATGGCCGTCATCTGCCACAGACCCGTCGCCATCTCCGCTCATTCCCCGCGGCGCGCGGCAGCCCGCGAGCCGCCTTCTCCCTACATCGCGCCGGTGCCCAACGTGAACTGCCCGTTTGGCTTGCCCTTCGACTTCACCTCGAACGGCCCAGTGTCGAAATCGACGAAGATCTGGTGCGTCCCCTTGAGTCCGTATGGCACTCGCCATGAGTGCCTGCACGTGAAGCCTCACCCGAAGTGGAACTCGCCCGTGTGAACCGCCTTGCCGTCCGCTGAGACTATCCTGAAGGTGGGGGCCGGAGGGCGCCGCCCGTCGACCGAGATGCCGTTGCATCGCTCGCCCCCACTGCCCGTAATGACGAAGCTGAGGGCCACCGTCGGCCCGCCGCTGGCCTCGACAGAGAGCGTAAGCGGAGGCCCAAAGGCGATCTCGTGAGTCTCGCCGCTCCGGACCTCGAATCCCCGCCGCTGCCTATCGCGCCCCCGATACTCCCACGTCCGCCCGCGCTTGTCCTGGCGGGCCATCGTCGTCCCCGGTGAGATCCAATAGCGCCCCGGGGCAACGGCGACCTTGCCGTCGCTCGGTCGCACGGTGACTGGCCCGCGCGCCGAGGAGAGCTGCAGGTACTCCACGCCCTCGGGCGCCGTGACGTATCCGACCGGTGGATCGGCCGCGGGAGCCGCGACCTGTGGCTGGCGCTGCCGTGTGGAGGGAGCATCATACCACTGCCTGGAATGCGTGTGTACGGGCGGCGGGCTGGTGACGCGTGGATAGGGCAGGCCCGGGCCGACCTCCGAGGTGACGGCGCTGACCCACCAGGCCCACCCCAGCGCGGGGAAGGCCGCGATGAGCACGCATGCGACGACCGGCAGCCATCTGGACCCCGCTCCGTCCCTCAACATCGCATCTCTCCCTCTCTCCTACTCGTCTCCCGCAGCAAGCGGATCCCCCGTCTCCCGCCGCCACGCCGTCAGTGCGGCGCCCAGCTCCTCCTCCATCCCGTGCCCCGTCCCCGCCAGATCGCGCACCTCACCGGGGTCATTCCGAAGGTCGTACAGCTCCCGATAGCCGTCCACATACTGGTTGAGCTTCCAGCGCCGGCGCCGCACCGTGCGGATGGGGTTCGCCCATTGCTGCTTCGAGTGGTACTCTACAAACACCTGCTCGTGCACCTTGGTTCTCCGCCCCCGGAGGAGCGCCGTCAGATCGGCCCCGCGCAGCTCCTCCGGCCACTCCACTCCGCTCAGCCCGCACAGCGTCGGGATCAGGTCCATGTGGCTCACCAGCGCATCGGTCCCCCGCCCCTCCGGCAGCGTCCCCGGCCAGGCGACCGTCAGCGGCACGTGGATCAGCTCCTCGTACATGAACGGCCCCTTGAACGGCAGCCCGTGCGCCCCGCCCATGTCGCCGTGGTCCGAGGAGTACACGATGATGGTGTTCTCCATCTGCTTGGTCTGCTCCAGGGCGTCGAGAATCGCCCCGAGATGCCCGTCCACCATCTCGATCAGATCGCGGTAGTAGCTGCGATACCGCAACCAGTCCTCCCCCGTGTACTCCAGCACGGCCGTGCCCTGGTCCCTGTCCAGGAACTGCTGCTGCGGCGGGGGCTTGGCCGAGAGGTCGTCCTCGAAGTTCGGCGGGAGCTCCACCTCCGGCCGGACGCGCACCTGCGCCCCGGGCTTCCTGATGTGGTAAATGTCGTGCGGGTTGATGAACGAGGAGAACAGCAGCCAGGGCCGCTCTGTCTGGCCGCGAATCCACTCGGCCGTCGCCTGCGCCAGCTTCTCGCCGCGCGCCTTGACCCGGCCCGGGAAGCCGAACTCGTCGAGCCCGTCACCTTCACTCCCCAGGTGCCATTTCCCCAGATACCCCGTCGCATACCCCTGGGTGCCGAAGGCGGTGCCCAGGCAGGGGATCTCGGGCGACAGCGGCGCACTGCCGACCGCGCCGATGTTCGTCACCACGCCGGCCTCGTGCGGGTAGCGCCCGGTGAGCAGCGTCGCCCGGGCCGGGCTGCACTGCGGCGTGGTGCAGTAGGCGGCCGTGAAGCGCGTGCCCATTGCATCCAGCCGATCGCGGTTGGGCATCTTCAGGCCCGCGCGGTCTGCCAGCTCGCGCTCCTGGTCCGAGAGCACGATGAGGATGTTCGGCCGCTCCGCCGCCCTCCCCGGCCCCCCGGCGCCCACCGCCGCGGCGGCGGCGGTCACGTCGCGGATGAAGCGTCTGCGGCCGACCTTGCCCGGGCATTCCCCGTCGCGTAGGTTCATGACACATTCCGTTTCTCCGGGTCGGCCAATGGCGCCTGCATCCCGCAGCGTCGTGCTTGCCCGTTCGCGCGGGAGGAGTATGAGGAGCTGAAGCAGCTCGATGGTGACTGGCCGCAGAGCTGAAGCAGAAGCTGGAAGCCAGCAGTCACTGAGCACACAGGTGTCGGCTCCTGCCGGAACGCCAGCGGCAACGCGGTGAGTCATCCGTATGCCACACTACGGAACCGACCCCGTGCACCCTTTCTCCACCCATCCGCGCCGTTGCCCGCGCGCGCAAGAAAGCCGGGGCATGCCGTGATGGCATGCCCGTGCACGGGGGGCGCACTCCGGCCCGTGCTCATCCGGCCGGCTCAGCGGGCGCCACCTGTACGCGGGCGCTGCCCGACTGCCCGCTCACTACGTCCGTGGCCACGAACGTCCATTCCCCCGCGGCGTCGTTCAGCGCCAGCCGGACGTGAGTTGTCATCTCGCGCTCGGGCAGGAGCAGATTCCGCGCGTAGTGGGATTGCGTCTCGGCGTTGGGATCCGTAACCTCGAGTCGCACCGCGTGGTTGCCGGCGAGCTGCCCCGCGCTGGTGGTAATCCTGATGTGCAGCCCAACGGCCTCGCCGGCCGCGCAGCGCGACTTGTCGGGCTCAAGCCTCAGGCCGTCGATCTGGTAGGGGAACCGGGCGTACAGGAGCGGAACGCCGGGAGCGATCGCCGTCTGCGCCCGCGCGACCTTCCCCAGGAAGCGCTGCGCCCGGACGTCGTACAGGTACCGCGCCTTGGGGAAGAGGATGGTCGCCTGCCGGGGCTCGCGGTCCGGAATATCATCCTCTTTCACGATGCCGATGTACTCGATCTCCCCCTGCCGGAAGCGGACCACCTCGCACGCGCTCAGCGGCTCGCCGTCGGAGAGCACCCGCACCTGTGGCTCGATCCCGCGGCTCGCCAGCACGCCGCGGAGGGCCTCGCGGAATGCTCCCTCGCTGCCGGCGGTGCGCAGGTCGCGGTAGTCGGCCAGAGGGAAGCCCAGCAGGAGCGCCTGCCCGCGGCCGAAGGCGTTGGGGGGCAGTGCAGGAACGTCGGCGTCCGGCATCGCGGCCGTCACGTCGGCCGGCACGGTCTCGCCGAAGACACCGTCCAGAGCGCCCTGCTCCAGAGGCTTGCAGCGCCCGTCCATGACCGCCGGGAGTACGTCCGCGATGAGCAGCCCGCCGCGCTGGACGAACGCCCGAATGGCCTCCAGCTCCTTGGCACTCACCGCGCACGATGCGGGCATGACGAAGGCGCGGTAGTCCTGCAACGCGCCGCGCTCGATCTGAGGGGATGACACGAAGTTGTACTGCAGCCCCAGGTCCTCGATGGCGAGCAGCGCGCCCCAGTGGGCTTCCGGGAGCTGGCGACGCAGCAAGGTATTGCCGTGGACGCTGGCCTGGGAGTAGTGGATGGCGATGCCGTCGTGCAGGCGCTCGGCGTTCATCAGCAGCTTGCCGATGCCGGACTTGATCTCGCCATGGGATTCGGCCAGCCACCGGAGCTGCGGCGTGGGGCGCAGGTCGGGGAACAGCGCCGCGGGGCCCGTGTTGTAGCTGGTCCAGTACCAGCCGCTGTTGAAGCCGTGGAAGAGCAGATGCCAGGGCACGCGCTTTGCCGAGATCTCGTCGTCGTTGCCGATGCGGTTGTGCCAGGCGCCGAGGAGCGCGTCGGGCCGGTGGAATGAGCGCAGGTACTCGATCTGGTTGAAGCGGCGGGCGTAGACCTGGCCCAGGTCGGAGGCGCGCACGAGCTCGTAGAAGTCGTACCCGTGCCAACTGTCGAGGCTGAACACGCCATCGAACCCCACGCGCGCGCCGGGGTCGGCCTCGCGGATGGCGTCGCGGGCGAGGGCGTGCGCCTCGGTGAACACCCGGTCCATGTATCGCCGGTGATCGGCCCACCGGGCGTACTGCTGCGTGTCCCTGGCCGCGTCAATCGTGATGGGCGTCGCCTCATCCCACGATGTGAGCCCCGTGTCCCACTCGGCGTTGAGGGCATTCAGGTCGCCATAGGTCTGCTGCAGATACTCGCCAAAGCGGGCGAGGCACGTGGGCGAGGAGCACACGTCGAGCCTGGTCCGCACCAGGAAGTTCTCGTCGCCCAGCGTATACGCCGGTGGCCCGTACGGCGCCGCCGCGGCGGCGCGCTCCCTGAGCGCGGCGAGCCATGCGGACAGATGCTCCGGGTCGGTGAGGCACGGCCGCCGCACGAGGCCGGTCGTCTGCATGGAGGCGATGCGGGTGATATAGGGGACACTGCGGAGATTGCGCCACGCGGCGTTCCGGCACACGGTGGCCATGGTCGGGCCATCGCTCTGGGTGACTCCCACGTTGTCGATGGTGTCCACGCCGCTCTCAGCGAGGACGCGGTTGATGGCATCGCGGACGCGGTTGCTGCGGGCGGAGCTCCACACCAGGAACATGAAGTCGTCGAGTCGCCGATCGGGGACGGTCACCTCACGATGCGCCCAATCGCATTCACCCCGGGCGTCGGAGAGCGTGACCTCGAGACGATGCGCCACGGTCAGCGGGTCGAGGAGCTTGAGGCTGAGGCGTTCCCGGGCGGCGCCGGGCTCGACCTCGAGCTGCTGGTGAGCCACGACGCGGTCCAGGGAATCGACCAGGCGGGCATCGAGCTGGGCCGGTGCAGCCACTCCCCGCAGCTGCACCACGCCCTGGGCCTGGTCCCCGGGGGCCAGGACGGTCTTCGCAAGCGACAGATCAGTGATGGCCGTCTCGGACGTGCTCTCAAACGACGTGCTGCCCCAGTCCATCACTGCGCCGCCCTGGCGCAGGGCGACGTCCAGGAAGTGCTCGCCGCCGCGGAGGACGGACGGCTCCAGGATCAGCTCTTGTGCGCCTGGCCGAAGCGAGACGGTCCGCTGTCGGGAGAACTCCGTGCGGCCGTCCCGGTCGTGCAGGTGGACGCTCAGCTCGACGTCGCTCAGCCGGGCCCGGCTCTCGACGCGCAAGGAGTCCTGGCTCACGTTCGCGATGCGCGCCTGCGGCTCGCGCTTCGCCGCCCACAGGACTGCCTTGGCGAGCAGCGACTGGTAGTACTCGTAGTCGCCGCTCACGTACTCGAGGGCGCTCGTCGTGATGGGGGTCAGACCGAGGTTGCTCCTCGACGAGACGGGGTACTTCATCACGAGGGTGCGTCCCTCCCCCACCTCCGCGGCCTCGGCGACGGCCGGCATCTCCGCCGTCTGCGCCCAGGCATAGCCGCGCAGTACAGGCAGGCGCTCTATGGGAACGGCGGCGCGGAAGTCCGCCGCGCGTCGGCCATCCTGTCCGAGGGCCGCCACAAAGCCGCCGCCCGCGCCCGTGGCGACGAGGCCCGTGCCCGTGCGCACCTTCTGGGCGATGGCGTCCACGAAGTACTCCGGGAGGATGCTCTTGCGCACGTCGCCGACGATGATGCAGTCGTGCTCCCCGTCCAGCTTCGCGCGCAGGTCGTTGAGCACGGCCACGACGGATCGCGGGCGATAGCCGTACAGATCGTACGTTCCGTAGAGCGTGAGGGCGCGCTGGTCGAGCAGGACGTCGCTCCGGCTCACGGAGACCGTCTCGTACTCGATGTCGCACCGCTGGGCCAGCTCGACCGTCTCGCGCTGCGTCCACCGCGGGGCGATCACCAGGACGCGCACGGGCCCACCCGCCAGAGGCCTGGCCCACGCCCGGTGCGGCGTCGGGACCGTCGCCGTCATGGCATCGTACGGGGTGGTCTCGAACCCGTGGCGCTCGCCGTACAGGGCCATGCGGTCGGCCGGAAGGGCCGCGACATCGGCGACAGGCTCCTGCCAATCGGCGCGGGTGGCCCGCGAGAGGTCCGCGAGGATCCCCTGTCCGTGGGCACGCAGGTACTCGAGGTTCTCCTCGTCGTCGCCGACGCCGGTGAAGTCCCAGAGCGCGACCGTCGCCCGGCCGGCCTCGGGCTTGAGGCGCAGCGTCGTCCATACCGGATAGTTGTCCACCTGGATGGACCCCTCCGCCACCTCGTCGGGCACGTACATGAGGGCGCATGCTCCGCGGGACTGCCTCTCCGGCAGACCCCTATCGTGGTAGAAGATCCACGGCTCGTTGGGCAGGTCGAGCGCGACGGTCTGCGTGTGCTGCACCTCGCGGGTGGGCGTGACGATCCAGCGATCCTTCTCGCCGTAGAACCAGGAGGGATAGCACAGCAGCTTGAGCTCGACGGACTCCCGCACGGACTCAGGCGCCCACTCGACCCGCATCAACAGTTTGTCGTCGCCGCCGCGGAGCAGAAAGTGCACCGCCACAGAGCCGTGGGCCGTCTCCCATGCGGCCGTGCACAGCGCGTCCGGCCCTCCCTGGCGGGCCACTCGGACGCTCGCCGCGTAGTCGCGGAGGCTCTCGCCGTCGAGCAAGACGTCGAAGAACCCCTGCGTGTACCAGTTGCACCCCGCCGGGCCGCTCATCCCCAGCGTCGGCATGCCGATGGAATACACCCACTGGTTCGAGAAGCAGCGTCCCTCCGGCGTCTCCGGCCCGGTGACGATGTCGTAGACTAATTCGAATCCTGCATACGAGCCGGACAACTGCACGGTCTGCTGCAGTTGCTGTTCGCCGCCGCCCTGGTCGCTCCGCTTCTCCGTGAGCTGCACATAGGCCGCCTCGGCGGCGATGGCTCGGGGCGCCACCGTCCAGGCGGCCAAGAGTGGGAAGAGCAGGCCGACGATGTTACGCAGAGCACCAGAGCACATGGCGGACCCTCCCGATTCTCTCCCACCGTTCGCGCGCACGTCGGCGACTCCTCCGCGCTCGAGCAGTAAGGCCGCGTGCAGCGCTGCGGGCGACGCCAGCACTCGGCTCCCGCCGGTGCAGGAATGCGCAACGGGGGCTGCGAACTGCAGCAGGGGGCCAGACGTCCTTAGCACCCGGAGCGTGGATGCCGCCGTGACCCTGCAACAACGGCTCTGCCAGCCAGGCGCCCAGCTCGCCGCGTTCTTCCTCGCCTTCTGGCTCTATGTCTGGCTGTGGATCGACCCCAATGTGCTGTACCACGGCGCCGG